>NZ_PIYS01000006.1:0-71593 GCF_002835605.1 Pseudomonas fluvialis
CCTGGCATCGGATTTTTTATGTCTCTGCAACAGCAACTGCTCGACTTAGGTGAACTGTTCAACTTCTCGGATCTGAGCACCTTCACCCAAAACATCCCGATCGAGTGGGTGGCATCCGCTCTGGACTTGTCCGCCCAGGCCACCATAAGGCGGCGGCGTCTGCCCAGCGATCAGGTGCTCTGGCTGGTGCTTGGCATGGCCTTGTTCCGTGACGAGCCGGTGCATGAGGTCGCACGACGCCTGAATATCTGTGCCCAGGGGCTGGCCTCTCACGACCTGCTGGCCCGAAGCGGTGTCACCGAGGCGCGTAAACGATTGGGTGCCGATCCGGTTGAGTGGCTGTTTCGTCAGACGGGTAACCAGTGGGGTTGCGAGCGCTATGAGGGCGATACCTGGCAGGGCCTGCAAGTATTGGCCGTGGATGGCGCACTCCTGCGCACCCCAGACACGCCTGAACTCCGAGAGCATTTCGGCTCCGGCAATACCTCCACCGAGCGCCAGACGCCGTTTCCCATGCTGCGACTGGTAGCCCTGATGAACGTGCGCTCGCACCTGATTCTGGATGCGCAGGTGAGTCCCTACCGGCGCAGTGAGATGCGCTTGGCCGATGAGTTTATGCAGCAGATTCCCAATCAGTCGGTGACGCTGTTCGATAAGGGCTTCTGGAGTGCCGACTTGCTGTTGCGCCTGGGCGCCGCAGGGGAAAGCCGGCACTGGCTGATTCCGGCCCGCCAAGGGCTGGTTGGCGAGGAAGTCGCTCGTTACGGCAAGGGCGATCGTTTGCTGCGCATGAAGGTGTCGGCACAGGCACGAAAGCGCAACCCCGACCTGCCGACGCACTGGGAGGTACGTGAAGTCAGCTACGCCGTGAAGGACAAGATCAAGACAGTGCTCACCTCGCTGCCTGCGGATACTTACAGCGCCAAGACCATCGCCAAGCTGTATCAGGAGCGCTGGGAGATCGAGCTGGGCTTCCGGGATATCAAAAGCTCTCTGCAGCAGAATGCGATGACCCTGCGCAGCAAGGTAACGGAGCTGGTCTACCAGGAGGTCTGGGGCTTGTTGTTGGCCTACAACATCATCCGCCGCGAAGCCGGTCAGGCAGCCGTCGCCTTCGGCCGCTCTCCGGGCGACATCCGCTTCAAACCAGTAGCTCAATACATCGCCGTGCAATTGATCGTGATGGCGGCGGCCAACCCGATTTCAGCAACAGGAACACGATTGTCGGAGCTGAGAGCAGGAATCGGTGGGCTGTTTCTGGATCACCGTCCAAGGCCATCAAGACCAAGGACGGTGAAGATCTCAAAGACCCGTTATCCAGTGGATCGAAAGGCTGCTCCGCTTAAGTGAACAGCATTACCCGCATCAGCGGGGCATTTTTTATCAGCGAAACATCAGTAGTGCGGCGGCGGCACATCGATAATCGGCTCCCCCACATGAACCTGCATGTCTTCCTGGCGTCTAGCCAACTGGACCACCTGCTGCTGCAGACGCTCGATAATCCTTTGCTGGGTGGCCAGTTCGGCACTGAGACTGGCCAACATGTCATCCTGGAAAGCCAGGCGAACCTCAAGCTCGGTGACCCGCTGCTCCAGACTCATACCGACACCCCATCGCCAAACCGGAAGTCGTCAGTCAATACCAGGCGCAGGCGCTCCAGCACAGCCGCCACCTGCTCGGCCGTATAGGCCTGTGCCGGCGAATGCCCCCATACCGGCGCAGGCCAGGCGGGGTCCTGACGCTTGCGCACGATCACATGCATGTGCAACTGCCCTACGACGTTACCTAGCGCTGCCACATTCATCTTATCGGCGGCAAAACTATCCTTGAGCACTTCCGCCAACATAGTAGTTTCACGCCATAGCAGTGCCTGGTCAGCGGCATCCAGCTGAAAAATCTCGCTAACTTCCTCACGCCGCGGTACCAGAATGAACCAGGGGTAGCGGGCATCATTCATCAGCAGCAGACGACACAGTGGAAAATCCCCCAGCACCAGACAGTCCTGTTGCAAACGTGAATCCAGAACAAACATGAGCATCCCTCCAGCCACTCGGCCAACACACGTCACAGGCATCAAAGGCGGCCAGACTAGCGAGAGCGCCCGGCAAAACCAAGCCACGCAACACGCACCAAAAGCCGCCAGCACAAGAAAAGTCGCACCAAATCGACGCAAAGCTACCCCGAAAGGCATAGATCAACCCCTCAAATACAGCCTGCACGGCCTGAAAAACATGCATCAGGCATTTTGTGCACGCTATTTGCTTACAACCAAGTGCACAGGCTGCCGTGGCACATCCGGAAAAATCCTGACCCTTGCGGCAGCTATGAAATTGCGACAAAAATGATGCACTTGCGCGACACTACCGTGAAGCAAAGGTTCCTTTCCCGGGCCAAGTGTCGTCATTTTAGGCAGCGTGCTATAAGTTACGCGCCGACACAAAAAGAAAGACCGCCCAGTCAGGCCTAACCTGCGGGTGAGAAAATCTTCAAACCAAAGGAGCAATTCCCATGCAAATGATGAAGTGGAGCGCCCTCGCCCTGGCAGTAGCCGCCGGCACTTCCCAGGTGGCTTTCGCCAGCGCCCAGTCGGAGTCCAAAGGCTTTATCGAAGACAGCAAGCTGGATGTATTCAGCCGCGCGCTGTACATGAACCGTGACTTCCGCAATGGCGCACAAGGCAACACCACCTCCGATGGCGGCCGCAAAGGCTACCGTGAAGAAACCGGCCTGGGCGTTCGCGTACTGTTCGAGTCCGGCTTCACTCAAGGCACTGTTGGCGTCGGTGTTGATGCACACTCGCTGACCAGCGTCATTCTGGATAGCGGCAAAGGCCGCACCGGCACTGGCCAGTTCGCTACTGACGACAGCAGCGGGAATCCGAAAGACAACCAGACTGAAGTCGGCGGCGCTATCAAGTTCCGCGTGTCCGATACCGTGCTCAAGCACGGCAACCAATTCGTTGCCAGCCCGGTATTTTCCACCGATGACAGCCGTATCCTCCCGGAAGTTGCTACCGGCACCTATCTGGTCAGCAATGAAATCGAAAACCTGGAACTGAGCGCTGGTCGCTTCACCGGTTTGAGCAGCCAGGTCCAGACATCGCGTGATGACCTCGCCCTGACCTCCGGCAACATCTTTGGTGCCAGCTATCAGTTCAGCGACAACTTCAGTGGTGCTGTGCACGCTGCGGACTTCGAGGACTATCACAAGAAGTCCTATCTGAACCTGAACTACAACCTGCCGCTGGCAGATGATCAGTCGTTGAATTTCGACTTCAACGCTTATCGCACCACCGATCAGGGCAAGAAACTGGCCGGCGAGATCGACAACAAGATCTGGAGCCTGGCAGCTGCCTATAACCTGGGCGCGCACACCTTTACCCTGGCTCACCAGCGCTCTTCGGGCGACAGCTCCTACAGCTATGGCTTCGTCGATGGCGGCGGCACCGTATGGCTGGCCAACTCGGTACAAATCTCCGACTTTGACCGCGAAGACGAAAACTCCTGGCAGGCTCGCTACGACCTGGATATGGCTACCTTCGGCGTTCCGGGCCTGAGCTTCATGGCACGCTATGTTCGCGGTGACAATATCCAGACCAGCAGCGAGCGCGAAGGCAAGGAACAAGAGCTGAACCTGGAAAGCAAATACGTCATCCAGGATGGCGCAGCCAAGGACCTCTCCTTCCGCGTGCGCTACTCCAACTATCGTGCCAATGGTGCGCTCAATACCGATTACTATCCGGACATGAACGACCTGCGCCTGATCGTCGAGTACCCGCTGAGCATCCTGTAATCACAGGCTTGCCCGCATGACAACAAACCCGGCCTAGGCCGGGTTTGTTGTTTTCAACCTGAGCTATAACGGCAAGGCATAGGTACCGGTGACATGCGCCACCATGTCCTGCTCGCATCCCTGGGAATACAGGGCAACCTCGCAGACCGCCTGACGACGTGTCAGGCGCAGGATCCGCGCTTCGGCCAGCAAATCAACCGGCTGCGGCCGACTGAGGAAGTTGATGTTGAGATTGGCGGTTACCGCCATTTCCACACGCCCCAGACGCCCCAGCACCACGGCGTACATAGCCGCATCGGCCAGCGCCATGATGGTCGGCCCCGACAAGGTACCGCCCGGCCGTACCAAGCGTGCCTGAAACGGAACACGGGCCAGCGCATGTTCGGCGTCCAGCCTATCGATGCACAGCGCGATATCCTCGGCCATCGGTACGCCCTGGCGAATCAGCGCCTGCACCTGCTCTGCGCTCAACACACTCATACCCAGCTCCTCTATAAACCCCACAGGCCGGCAAGGCGCCTGTACGCCAACGCCCGCAGGGCCTTACAATGCCGGCCTAATAGTCGCCCCTGCAACCGACAAAACGGCCAATCATGCGTACCAGCCAATACCTACTCTCGACCCTCAAAGAAACCCCGTCCGACGCCGTGGTGATCAGCCACCAGCTGTTGCTGCGCGCCGGGATGATTCGCAAGCTCGCTTCCGGCCTGTACACCTGGCTACCCATGGGCCTGCGCGTGCTGCGCAAGGCCGAGGCCGTGGTACGCGAGGAAATGAATGCGGCGGGAGCCCTGGAAGTACTGATGCCGGCTATCCAGCCTGCTGAACTGTGGCAGGAATCAGGGCGCTGGGAGCAATACGGCCCGGAACTGCTGCGTATCAAGGATCGCCATCAGCGCGATTTCTGCGTCGGCCCGACCCACGAGGAAGTGATCACCGACCTGGCACGCAATGAGCTGAACAGCTACAAGCAGCTGCCGATCAACTTCTATCAGATCCAGACCAAGTTCCGTGACGAAATTCGTCCGCGCTTCGGCCTGATGCGTGGTCGCGAGTTCCTGATGAAGGACGCCTACTCCTTCCACCTCTCTCAGGAGTCTCTGCAGGAAACCTACGATCGCATGCACCAGGCGTATTGCAACGTATTCACCCGCCTGGGCCTGAATTTCCGTCCAGTACAGGCAGACACCGGCTCCATCGGTGGTACCGGCTCCCACGAGTTCCATGTACTGGCCGAGTCGGGCGAAGACGACATCGCCTTCAGCGACAGCTCTGACTACGCCGCCAATATCGAAAAGGCCGAGGCCATCCCACGCGAGCAAACCCGCGCGGCGGCCAGCGAGACACTCCGCCTGGTCGACACCCCCGACGCCAAGACCATTGACGAGCTGGTTACCCAGTTTGGCCTGGCCATCGACAAGACCGTCAAGACCCTGGTGGTGCATGCCGCCGAAGAAGGTCAGCTGATCGCCCTGATCGTGCGTGGCGATCACGAACTGAACGAAATCAAGGCGGCCAACCATGCCCGCGTCGCCAGCCCGCTGCTGTTTGCTTCGGAAGCCGAGATTCGCGCAGCCATTGGCGCCGGCCCCGGCTCGCTGGGCCCACTGAATCTGCCGATTCCCTGCATCATCGACCGCAGCGTCGCGCTGCTGAGCGACTTCGCAGCGGGCGCCAACCAGGACGGCCAGCACTACTTCGGCCTTAACTGGGAGCGTGACCTGCCGCTGCCGGAAGTGGCCGACCTGCGCAACGTCGTGGCCGGCGACCCCAGCCCCGACGGCCAGGGCACCCTGGTCATCAAACGCGGCATCGAAGTGGGGCACATCTTCCAGCTGGGTACCAAGTACAGCGAGGCCATGAAGCTCAACGTACTCAACGAAATCGGCAAGCCGGTCACCCTGATCATGGGCTGCTACGGCATTGGCGTATCGCGCGTGGTGGCGGCGGCCATCGAACAGAACCACGACGAGCGCGGCATCCTCTGGCCGGACGCCCTGGCGCCCTTCCAGATCGCCCTGGTTCCGCTGAAGTATGAAACCGAGGCGGTCAAAGCGGCTACCGACAAGCTGTATGCCGAACTGACTGCCGCCGGCTTCGAGGTTCTGCTCGACGACCGCGACAAGAAGACCAGCCCTGGGGTGAAGTTCGCCGACATGGAGCTGCTGGGCATTCCGCACCGCGTCGTGATCAGCGATCGCGGCCTCGGCGAAGGGCAGTTGGAATACAAGAACCGCCGGGCCAGTGACAGCCTGAACGTGCCGGTGGATCAGGTACTGGCCTTCCTCACTCAGCAGATTCGCGGGTAAACAGCAATGCGCGCCAGGCTGGTTTCTGCCATCCCGCTGCTTGCCAGTGCCTTGCTGGTCACTGGTTGTGCCAACCAGTTGCCACAACGCAGCGAGCATGAGGAACGTATCGAGCGCAGCACCCTCGATCACAGTATCCAGATCGACCTGGGCCAGACGCCGCTGCTGCAACTGCCGCAGCGGCGCATTCGCTTCACCGAGCAGTACACCTATGAACTCAGCGAGTTCGAAGTGGTACGCCGTTATGATCGTTACACGCCCTACCAGCCCTGGCGTGAACTCTATGAAGTGCCCCTCGGCGCGCTGGCCATCGTTGGCGGGGTGACTGCCAACGTGTTGAACGTTGCACTATTGGGCAGCCTGCCGAAAAGCGCCACGCGTGACTGGATTCGCTACGGCGTGGCCGGTATCAACCCGCTGATGAACGTCGAGTCCAACGGCCGCGCCGAACAAAACCTGGCGAGCATCGAGGAAACCCTCAAGGACAAGCGCCTGGAGCACAGCAGCCTGCCCTGGGCTGAGCGCCCGGTTTCCCTGAAGGCCGCTGAGCAGCATTACGAGCTGCTCACCGATCGGCATGGCGTGCTGCATCTGAACCTGCTGGACAATCCCCTCGCCGAGCAGGATCTCGATGCGGTCAACCACCTGCAATTGGCAGCCAGCGATGGCCAGGTGCGCGCCGAAGCCCGCCTACTACTCAGTCGCAGTCTGCGCGGCAAGCTCAAGGAAGCGCATGCGCTGGTCTACGACGATCTGGAAAGCGACAGCGTCGAGCGCTGGGTGGAGCGTGTCCAGCGCCTATCCAGCCTGGGACTTGAAGAAGAAGCCAGCGAGCTGGAACAGAGCCTGATCGAGTTGACGCGTAACGACCCCGAACTACAGGCAGAGTTCATCCAGCTGCTGTTGAACAAGGCCGGACGCATTGCCGTTGATCCAGGCGAAGGCGACTAGCCCTTTCTCCAAGGCGCTTAAGCGCCAAACGCTGGCAACTCGCGGGGCAGGCTGAGACGAAAATGGACGCCCTGCCCGGGCTGCGAACTGAACTCCAGTTTGCCGCCCAGCTTACGGGTCACCAGGTTGTAAACAATGTTCAGGCCCAACCCGGAACCGCCGCTGCCACGTTTGGTGGTAAAGAACGGCTCGAAAATGCGCTCGCGCAAAGACTCCGGCACACCACAACCATTGTCACGGTAGTCCAACAACACGTGCTCGCCCTGCTCTTGTAGCCGAATCTCGATCAGCGGGGCGGCCTGATCCGCAAACGCATGCCGCACACTGTTGAGAATCAGATTAGCCAGCACCTGGGTCAGCACACCTGGCAGGCTGTTCATCTGCAGTCCCGACGGGCACTCAAGCAGCGGCTCTACCGGTACCTTGCGGGTCTCCGGATGCAGGCTGGCAATCAGCGCACGCAGCACCTGTTCGACCTGGAACTGACTACGCGCCTCCGACACCTGATCAACCGCCGTCTGTTTGAAGTCACGGACCAGGCGCGCCGCCCGTTGCAGGTTGTTGACCAGCATCTGTGTGCTGTCGCTGGCCTGCGCCAGCAGATCACTGAACTGCTGGCTGGTCAGGGTCTGCGCAGTGAATTGCTGACGTAGACTGTCCAGGGTTTCGCTCAGCACCGACGTCGCGGTAACAGCGATGCCCAGTGGCGTATTGACCTCATGGGCTACCCCGGCAACCAGGCCACCCAGAGCGGCGAGCTTTTCCGACTCGATCAACTGGCTCTGTGCCTGCTGCAACTGCTCGACACTCTGCGAAAGCGCCAGGGTACGCTCGGCCACCTTGCTTTCCAGGGCATCCGAATACTGCTTGAGGCTGCTTTCCGCAGCACGCAACTGTTCCAGCGTCAGAGCGATAGCCTGCAGGTGCTGGTTGGTCAGGCGCACCAGCAGGCCAATCTCGCTGTCGGCATGCCCCTGCGGCTCGTGCAGGCGCGCCTGCTCGGGGCAATCCATATCGACTTGGGCAATCGAACCAATCACACTGAACAAGGGCCGGCTGACCTGCACGCTGAACACCCAGAGCAAGGTCAGCGACAACAGCAGCGCATAGAACAGGGTACCGAGCAACGTCAGCAGGGCACGCTCCAGGAAGACCTTACCGTAATGAAAGGTATCCACGACGAACAGCAATTCGCCGAGCTCCTCTCGCTCGGCCAGTTGTTCGGCATACAGCGGCCAACGGTATTCACGGGTACGACCGAACAGGCTGTCGCTGAGCGGCCGTAGCGCACCGCTTTGCAGGTCGCGTTGACGTTCTGCAAAGCGTTCGCCACGGTTGAGGCTGATCCGGCTGAACTGGATGGCCGGCTGCTTGAGACTCCCCTTGAGCAGCTCCTCGGCCAGCTTGCTGTCCAGGGCAAAAACGATCGCACTGGCCGGCTCCAAGGTTAGCCCGGCCAACGCCTGCATGTCCCGATCCGGTTGCGCGGCCACCTGCCGGTAGTCCTGAACCACCAACAACACACTGATCAGCAGGCCCAGTCCCAAGGCCAGTACCAGGGTACTGCGCAGCAAGCGGCGCGACAGACTATGGCTGACCGAACTCAGCGTCTGCCCCGGCGCGGAGCGCTCAGCCCTGCGCATCATCGGGGTGTTGCTCGCGGATGGCCAGGAACTCGTCGAAGTGCTCCAGCAGCAGGTCGACCAGGCGCGGCTCGAACTGCTGCCCACGCTGCTCACTGAGCAATTGGCGAATCTGCTCGGCCGGCCAGGGCTCCTTGTAGCTGCGCCGCGAACCCAAGGCATCGAAGACATCCGCCAGCGCGACGATGCGCCCGGCAATCGGGATCGCCTCCCCCGCCAGCCCCTGCGGATAGCCCTGGCCATCCCAGCGCTCATGATGGTTACCGGCGATCAGTGCGCCGACCTTCATCAGCTCGCGGCGCGAGCGTTGCAGAATCGCCACACCAAACTCCACGTGGCGCTGCATCAGCGCCCACTCCTGCTCATCGAGCTTGCCCGGCTTGTGCAGGATGTGGTCAGGAATCGCCACCTTGCCCACATCATGCAGTGGCGCAGCATGCTTGATCAGCTGCACCTCACGGTCAGCCAACCCGTACAGCTGGGCCAGCCGCTCGCTGACCAGGGAAACCCGCTGCACGTGCGCGCCGGTTTCCTTGCTGCGTGCTTCCACGGCATCGGCCAGGGTATATACCAGCTCCTTGGAGGTTTCCTGCAGATCCTCCATCAGATTGATGTTCTCGAAGGTCAGCGCCACGTTGTGGATATAGATTTCCAGCAACTGCCGGTCCAGCTCGCTGAGCGGCTCGACATGGGTGACATACAGCAGGTTGGCGCCACCCCGTTCGTCAGCCATGTACATCACGTAGGCATCGTCGAAGTGCTGGGCCTGGCGCTGCGCCAGGACCTGGCGGAAACGCGCAGCCACCTGCGCCGGCAACTGTTCCAGGGAGCTACCGGCCTGGTATTCGGCAAATTCGCCGGTCGCCGCCAGAGTACGTGTTTCGCGGTCACTGTGGCCCTCGCCAGGCAGTACCAGGCAATACAGAGCCGAACGATCCAGATGCAGCAGCGAGGTCAACTGCTCGAGCACCGTGGAAGAAAACAGCTTGAGGGTCGCGGCATTCTGCACCTTGGCAGAGGCTTGCAGGACACGACTCAGGCCACTGCGTTGCGCCTCGATCACGCCCAGGTCACGGTAGGAGCGCAGCATGGAATAGAACAGAGTGCGCAGCTTCTGCGTGGTGAGCTCGGTCTTTTCCTTGTAGTCGTCAATGTCGTAGTCGCGGATCACCCGGTCTTCCGGGGCCTGGCCCGCCTGCCCGGTACGCAAGACCAGGCGCGTCAACCGGTTATCGCAGGTTTCGCGCAGGTAACGCACCAGATCCAGCCCAGCATGCTCGGTCTCCATGACCACGTCGATCAGGGCCAGAGCAATATCGTCACGTTGCGCAAAGACCGCCCGCGCTTCTGCCGCCGAATAGGCCGACAGCAGCTCCAGCCCACGTTGCTGAAACTCGAAACCGCGCAGGGCGAGGCGCGTCACCTCATGAACCTGCGGTTCGTCATCCACCAACAATACGCACCAGGGCGCGATAGCCGGCACGGGAGCAGGCGGGCTCACGCCCGGCGTGTGGTCGGCAAAGAAATCCATGGAAGACCTCGCAGCAGTCAGATGCTCCTGCTCAGTCTAGGCAGCCCTCGGGGATTGTGCCGCTCAGCGCGGCAAGTTTTCCCAACGGCTGGCGGCCTGCTGATCGCTGTCGCGCCCGTCGACCCAGCGCGCGGCCTGGCCGCTGCTTTCCTTTTTCCAGAACGGCGCACGGGTCTTCAGGTAGTCCATGATGAACTCGCAGGCCACAAAGGCTGCCTGGCGATGCGCACTGGCCGTGCCGACGAAGACAATCGGCTCGCCGGCCTGCAGGTGGCCCACCCGGTGCAGCACCTCGACACGCAACAGCGGCCAGCGCTGCTCAGCCTCGGCAACGATCGCGGCCAGGGCTTTCTCGGTCATGCCCGGGTAATGTTCGAGGAACATGTCACTGACCGGCTGGCCGTCGTTGTAGTCACGCACATAGCCGACAAAGCCGGTCACCGCACCGATGCCCCGCTGCGCGGCATGCAGGGCATTGAGTTCCGCCCCCGGATCGAAGGCCGCCGTCTGTACACGAATGGCCATCTCAGCCCCCCGTCACGGTGGGGAAGAAGGCCACTTCATCACCGTCCAGCAGCGGCTCGTCGAGGCTGCACAGTTCCTGATTGCGCGCACACATCAGATTCTGCTCGGCCAGCACCTGCCAGGCGCCACCACGCGCCAGAAGTACCTCACGCAACTGGCGCAGACTGCTCAGCTCGCCGGACCAGGCGAGCTGCTCGCCGTCCAGGCCGAGGGTTTCCCGGTAACGGGCGAAATACTGGATACGGATCATCGGGCTTCTCCGGCGATGAAGTGCCCACTCTTGCCGCCCTGCTTTTCCAGCAGGCGTACCGCTTCAATGGTCATGTCACGATCCACTGCCTTGCACATGTCATAGATCGTCAGCGCGGCCACGCTGGCGGCGGTCAACGCTTCCATTTCCACTCCGGTCTGCCCGGCCAGCTTGCAACGCGCACGGATCTGCACCACATCCTCACCAAGCGCCTGCAGCTCGACGCTGATCCCCGTCAACAGCAGTGGGTGGCAGAGAGGAATCAATTCATGCGTGCGTTTGGCCGCCTGGATGCCGGCAATCCGCGCCACAGCGAAGACATCACCCTTGGGGTGTCCGCCAGCGACGATCATCTGCAGGGTCTGCGGACGCATGCGCACACGGGCTTCGGCCAGCGCTTCGCGGCTGGTCACCGCCTTGTCGGTCACATCGACCATGTTGGCACGGCCTTGGGAATCGAGGTGGGTCAGCATATCGGCACACTATCTCGGAGGAATCTCGGCCAATTGTACATGCCCTGACCGGCAAGGCGCCGCGCAGCAGCCAGCCGTCAACGGCCAGCCCCCAGCCAGGGCCCCTGCCCTGACTGGCTGGCACGCCCCTACATATGACTTTCGGCATACTCCGCCAGGATGGAGCGCGGCACGCCCTGCAAGCTGATGTGCACGCCATGCGCGAAGCCCTTGAAGCGTTCGGTCAGGTAAGTCAGTCCGGAACTGGTCGCCGACAGATACGGCGTATCGATCTGCGCCAGGTTACCCAGGCAGACCACCTTGGAGCCATTACCGGCACGCGTGATGATGGTCTTCATCTGATGCGGGGTGAGGTTCTGGCACTCATCGATCAGCAGCAGACTCTGCTGGAAGCTGCGCCCACGAATGTAGTTGAGCGATTTGAACTGCAACGGCACCTTCTGCAGGATGTAGTCGACACTGCCGTGGGTACTCTCGTCCTCCAGGTGCAGTGCTTCCAGGTTGTCGGTTATCGCCCCCAGCCAAGGCTCCATCTTCTCGGCCTCGGTGCCAGGCAAAAAGCCGATATCCTCGTCCAGCCCCTGCACGCTGCGCGTGGCGATGATGCGGCGGTACCGCTTGCTCACCAGCGTCTGCTCGATGGCCGCGGCCAGGGCCAGGATGGTCTTGCCGGAGCCCGCCGCCCCAGTCAGGTTGACCAGGTGGATATCCGGGTCGAGCAAGGCGTGCAAGGCCAGCGCCTGGTACATGTCGCGCGGTCGCAGGCCCCAGGCTTGCTGCTCGAGCAACTTGTCCTGATGCAAGTCGAGCACGCTCAGGCGACGACCATCAATCGCCTTGATCCACCCGACGAAGCCCTGCTCATCGACGATGAACTCGTTGACGAACAGCGCCGGCTGCGCCTGTAGCAACAACACCTCATGCCAGGTGCGCCCATGGCCATGGCGGGTCTCCACCTTGTCCACGCCATCCCAGAAAGAACCCGGCACGCTGTGGTAGCCACGCGACAGCAATGCCACATCATCCACCAACTGGTCGGTCTGGTAGTCCTCGGCGGCAATCCCACAGGCGCGCGCCTTGAGGCGCATGTTGATGTCCTTGGTAACCAGCACCACCGGCGAACCGCCGCGACGACTCTGCAGGCCTACCAGCTGGTTGATGATCTTGTTGTCGTTAAGGTGCTCGGGCAGCCCACTGAGCGGCTCGACATGCCGGCTCATGAGGATCGACAGACTGCCGCGCGGTGCGTTCTTGCCTCGGCGAATCGGCACGCCCTGCTCCACCTCCTGCGGCGTAGCAGCCCCCAGTACCTGGTCGATCAGGCGAATCGCCTGGCGACACTCGGCCGCCACCGAATGCTTGCCCGCCTTGAGCTGGTCCAGCTCTTCGAGCACCGTCATGGGGATGGCTACCTGGTGCTCCTGGAAGTTGAGCAACGCGTTGGGGTCGTGCAGCAACACATTGGTATCCAGAACATACAGGGTGGTCGGGGTCTTGCCGGTACGAGCTGCGGACATAGGCGTTTCCTCTGGCGGATCAACCCGGCGCCAGCAGCTGCCGGCGCCCTGCAAGCCATGCATCCCTCAAAGGCGGCCGAGACGATTCGACCAGAGGGTACGCATGCTCCTGAGTAAAGCAGCCCGCCACTGGTGCGGTACTGCCCGAGCAGGCTGTTGAAACATCACCTGCCCTGCCAAGCAAGCCGCATGCCCATGACAACGACGCGACAGTCCTGTGACACATTCACGGCGCATGAGCGCAGCGATTGACCTCCACGGTGACATGCACCAGCTCGGCATACTCGGCCAGGCTGGCCTTGTAGTCGTCGGCATTGCGCGGGCCGTGAGTGACCAGGCTGATGATGCAGGCATACTGAGCCTGCCCTACCCGCCACAGGTGCAGATCGGTCAGCTCGGTGTCATCCAAGTCTGCCAGGCGCTGGCGCACCTGCGCCACCAGCGGGTTATCCATCTCCCGGTCGAGCAACACCCCAGCGGTCTCCAGCAGCAGCCCCTTGGCCCAGACACCGATGATCAGTGCACCCAGCAGGCCCATCAACGGGTCCAGCCAGTGCCAGCCCAGCCATTGGCCGGCAAGCAGGGCCAGGATAGCCGCCACCGAGGTCAGGGCATCGGCCAGCACATGGATGAAGGCCGCATGCCGGTTGAGATCACGCCCGGCCGGCACGCCGTGGTCGTGGTCGTGGTCGTGGTCGTGATGAGCATGGCCGAGCGGGCTGCCGTGGCTATGTTGCTCGCGCAGTAGCCAGGCCGACACCAGGTTGACCAGCAGACCGATCAACGCCACCCACAAGGCCTGCTGATAAGCAATTTCCGCCGGCGACCACAGGCGCATGGCCGACTCCACCGCCATCAGGCCGATTACCACGACCAGCAGCACGGCACTGGCAAACCCGGCCAGCACCTCGACCTTCCAGGTACCGAAGGCATAGCGTGGATCATCGGCATGCCGGCGGGCCAGCCAGTAGGCCAGGGCCGCCAGGCCGATGGCCAACATATGCGAAGCCATGTGCCAGCCATCGGCCAGCAGGGCCATGGAATTGAACCAGTAGCCGGCACTGATCTCCGCCAGCATGGTGCCGCCGGTCAGTGCCACCACCAGCCAGGCCCGGCGCTCGGCCGCCTGCGCCGGTGCGCGGTAATGGTGCGAAGGACGCCAGCGTGCATGGTTGCAGGTCGACATGTGCATTGCTCCCAGTCATTCGATGGCCGTGATCATTGGCCTTGCCCCTATGGCAAGGTCAAGCCTCCCCGGCAAGGTACACGGCATGGCAGCACACCTGCGACCGGGCACGCTACAATCCCGGCAACTGCAAGGAGACTCGTTATGCTGCTGGTGCTTTCCCCCGCCAAGACCCTCGACTACGACAGCGCGCCGGTAACCGAGCGCTACAGTCTGCCCGAGCACCTGGAGCAGGCCGCCGAGCTGATCAATGTGCTACGCGAGCTCACCCCTGCGCAGGTCAGTGAACTGATGCACCTCTCCGACAAGCTGGCCGGACTCAATGTCGCCCGCTATGCCAGCTGGCACCGCGACTTCACCCCGCAGAATGCCAAGCAGGCACTGCTGGCCTTCAAGGGCGACGTATACACCGGCATGCAGGCCGAAGACTTCAGCAGCGAGGATTTTGCCTTCGCCCAGCAACACCTGCGCATTCTCTCCGGCCTGTACGGGCTGTTGCGTCCGCTGGACCTGATGCAGCCCTACCGCCTGGAAATGGGCACGCGCCTGGCCAACCCGCGCGGCAAGGACCTCTACGCCTTCTGGGGCGAGCGCATCAGCCAGTGGCTCAACCAGGCGCTACAGGCGCAGGGCGACGACATCCTCATCAACCTCGCCTCCAACGAATATTTCTCGGCCATCAAACGTCAGGCGCTGCAGGCCCGGGTCATCGATACCGAGTTCCGTGATCTGAAAAACGGCCAGTACAAGATCATCAGTTTCTATGCCAAGAAAGCCCGCGGCCTGATGGCCCGCTACATCATCCAGCAGCGTCTGCAACACCCTGAACAACTGCAGGCCTTCGACCTGCAGGGCTACTACTACAGCGCCAGTCACTCCAGCGCCGACAAGCTGGTGTTCCTGCGCGACCAGGCCGAGGACTGAACATGCTGTTCGGCGTGGTACTGGCCATCACCTGGCTGATCCTGCTGCTGCGCTACCCGACGCGCGCCCTGCCCCTGTCGCTGGCGGCGCTGGCCGCACTGGCCACGCTGGCGGGACTGCTGCTGTGGCAGGATGCGCGCCACAATGCACGCCTGGAGAGCCTGACGATCACCCTGCGCCATGATCGCCAGCAATGCCCCGCCGAACGCCCCCTGTATATCAGCCTGCACAACCCCCAGGCACAACGCCTGGACAGGCTGGACTGGCAGATCGAAGCCTGGCTGCCCGGCGAGTCGATCAATCTGGTACAAGTGCACTACGACAACCCGCGCTACAGCCTGCCCCAGCCGCTGCCAGCCGGGCAGACCTGGCAGGACTGCCTGCCCCTGCCGGCATTGCGCAGGGGGTACCGGGCCGCCAGCCTGGAGTACCGCGCGACAAACCTGCACGGTGTATTCCATAACCAATAACAATCCGGAATCCCTGCCATGACGACACCTGTTGCCCTGATCACCGGCTGCTCCAGCGGCATTGGCCGTGCCCTGGCCGAAACCATGCGCGATGCGGGCTATCAGGTATGGGCCTGCGCCCGCAAACCGGCCGACCTGGCCAGCCTGCAAGCCGCCGGTTTGCGAGCGCTGGCACTGGATGTCAACGATGCCCAGGCCATTGCCCGCGCGCTGGCCGAACTGCACCAGGAGGCCGGGCGCCTTGATGTGCTGGTCAACAACGCCGGCTACGGTGCCATGGGCCCGCTACTCGATGCTGGCGCAGCGGGTATGCGCCAGCAGTTCGAAACCAACGTGTTCAGCCTGGTGGAACTGACGCGCGCCTGCTTTACGCTGCTGCGTGCCAGCCAGGGCCTGGTGGTGAACATCGGCAGTGTCTCCGGCGTGCTGGTCACGCCCTTTGCCGGCGCCTACTGCGCCTCCAAGGCGGCCGTGACCGCGCTGTCCGATGCCCTGCGCATGGAATTGGCGCCGTTCGCCATCGATGTCATGGAAGTCCAGCCCGGGGCGATTGCCTCACGCTTCGGCAATACCGCCAGCCAGCAGGCCAGCGAGGTACTGCGCGAAGATTCGCCCTGGTGGCCGCTGCGCGAGGCCGTGCAGGCCCGTGCCAATGCCTCCCAGCAGAACGCCACCCCGGCCGAGGCCTTTGCCCGGCAGTTGTTGGCCGCCATACAGCGGAAAAACCGCCCGCTGCGCGTGCGTATCGGCAACGGTAGCCGCGCCCTGCCGCTGCTCGCTGCGCTGCTGCCCAAACGGCTGTTGATGCGCGTGCTGCAACGCCGCTTTGCCCTCGACAAGCGGCTGGGCTGAGCCATGCCAACCCGTCATGCAGCGCTGCTGCACTATGTGCTGGGCGCCCTGGCCGCAGTGATCCTGCTCAACCTCGGCGTGCGCGGTCTGCTCCGCGTGGGTGGCTTCACGGCCACCCTGCTGGTGGCCCTGCTGACCGCCGGCGGCCTGCGCCTGCTCTTTCAGTGGCGCCAGCAACGCGCACCGAATTGCGCTGAAATCATCCGTCTCAGCCTGGGCTACGCCCTCGGCCTGGGCGCGCTGTATCTGGGCCTGTACCTGCTCATGTGGTTGCAGGATGCTCCCGGGCACATGGGCCAACTGCTGTTCCTGCTGCACTACCTGATCTATCCGGCCTGCATGGGCATTCTGCTACGCGCGGGGCATCGCTGAGCCGCCTGTTGCCGGCGCCGGCACTGTGCAAAAATGTCCGGCTGAATTGGCCCGCGACCCTCATCATGCCGCTCTCTGATTGCCTGCCGGACAGCTCCTACTGATGCCTGCCGATATCCAGCAACTGCGCAGCAACGACTGGCGCAACGAATTTGCGGCCGGCGACTTTCGACGTGGCCAAGACGATGCCGCGGCAGGGCACAGCCAGCTTGAGCGCCTGCATGACAACCGCCTGCAGGCCAGCTGCCTGGACAGTGCCGGACAACGCTACCAGCAACGCATCACCCTGAGCCCTTATGGACGCCAGTGGCGAGTCAACGGCCGCTGCACATGCCCGGTAGCGCACAACTGCAGGCACGTCGCCGCGGCGCTGCTGACCCTCGAACAACTGCAACACAGCGGTGCGGACCTTAGTGCCATACGCAGCAGCCCGCCCAGCGCACAATCACGCGCCGATATCGCCCCGCAACCGATCCTGTCCCTCGGCAGCCTGTCCCGCGTGCACTTCGACGCCCGCAAGGGGCGCATGCTCGAGCAGACCCAGCATCGCGCCGCCCTGGCCTTCAGTTATGCCGGCAAGCGGGTGCATGGCAAGCAGCCAGACAGCGTGCGCCTGCGTGATGATCAAGGGTTGTGGGTTATCCAGCGGCAGGCCGCCGCCGAGGCCCGCTGCCGCCAGCAACTACTCGACGCGGGTCTGCAGCTGGCGCTGCGGCGAAGCGATGCGCTGCCGGAAAGTGCCGGGGAAGCCTTCGAACTCCCCAGTGATGCCGCGTGGATTGACTTTGTCAGCCAGCAACTACCCGTTCTCGCCGAGCAGGGCTGGCAGATCGAACCGCGTAACGACTTCCAGTTCAACCTGGCCGCAGTCGACCGTTGGTATGCCCAGGTCAACGAGAGCCCCGCACAGGACTGGTTCGAACTGGAGCTGGGTATCGAGATCGATGGTCAGCCGCACAGCCTGCTGCCCATTCTCCTGCAGGCGATACGCCGCTCGCCCTGGTTGCTCAACCCGCAGGCCATGGCCTTGCGTGACGACGATGAGGTCTTTCTTGCCCAGCTGCCCGGCCAGAGCCGACGCATCGCCATCCCGTTCGCTCGCCTGCGCCCCCTGCTGGCCAGCCTGGGCGAGCTCTATCAGGACAGCCCTGACGACTGGCCGAGCTGCCTGCGCCTGGCGCGGGCCGATGCGCCGCGTTTACTCCCACTGAGTCAGGCAGCCGGGCTGCATTGGCAAGGCGGCGAACAGCTGCGCGAACTGGCCCAGCGTCTGCAGCACAGCCCGCAGGCCCGTGAGCCAGAGGGCTTGCAGGCACAGTTGCGCCCTTACCAGCGGGAAGGCCTGGCCTGGTTGCAAACCCTCGGTGAACTGGGTTTGGGTGGCATACTCGCCGACGACATGGGCCTGGGCAAAACCCTGCAGACGCTGGCCTATCTGCTCGGCGAGCAACAGGCCGGACGCCTGCAACAGCCGGCGCTGCTGGTCATGCCCACCAGCCTGCTAGCCAACTGGCAGGACGAAGCGGCACGCTTCACCCCCAGCCTGCGCGTACTGGCGCTGCAGGGCAGCCAGCGACAACGCCACTTCGCCACGCTGGCCGATTATCAGGTCATCCTCACCACCTATGCCCTGCTACCCCGTGACTGCCCGGCGCTGGCCAGGCAAGCCTTCAGCGTGGTGATCTGTGACGAGGCACAGTACCTCAAGAACCCGCGCAACAAGGCCTACCAGGCACTCAGCCAGCTGACCTGCCGGCAACGCCTGTGCCTGACCGGCACGCCCCTGGAAAATCACCTGGGCGAGCTGTGGGCGCTGTTCAACCTGCTGATGCCAGGCTGGCTCGGCGACAGCCGGCAGTTCACCCGGCATTACCGCCAGCCCATCGAAAGCCAGCCGGACAGCCCGCGCCTGACTCAACTGCGCCAGCGCATCCGCCCCTTCCTGTTGCGTCGGCGCAAGGAGGACGTGGCCCGCGAGCTGCCCGCCAAGACCGAAATCACCCACTGGGTCAGCCTCAGCCCCGCTCAGCGCGACCGTTATGAAACCCTGCGCCTGGCCCTCGATCACAAGGTCCGGGCAGAAATCCAGCGCCAGGGCCTGGCACGCAGCCAGATCGTCATTCTCGAAGCCTTGTTGCGCCTGCGTCAGTGCTGTTGTGATCTGCGCTTGCTGGATGGCCCGACCAGCAGTGGCGAACCTTCCGCCAAACTGACAGCCCTGCTCGACATGCTCGACGAACTGCTCGCCGAAGGTCGCCGGGTGCTGGTGTTCTCGCAATTCACCGGCATGCTGGCGCTGATCGAGCAGGCGCTACAGGCACGCGGCATTCGCTATGGCCTGCTGACCGGCGGCACCACGGATCGCCGCACGCCGGTTGCGCAGTTCCAGGCCGGGGCTTTCCCGGTGTTCCTGATCAGCCTCAAGGCCGGCGGCACCGGTCTCAACCTGACCGCAGCAGATACAGTGATTCACTTCGACCCCTGGTGGAATCCGGCGGCCGAGGCCCAGGCCAGCGATCGTGCCTACCGCATCGGCCAGGACAAACCGGTGTTCGTCTATCGGCTGATCAGCCGCGGCAGCGTCGAGGAAAAGATTCAGCAACTGCAACAACGCAAGGCACAACTCGCTCACAGTCTGCTCGACCAAAACCAGGCCAGCGGCTGGCAGCTTGATGAACAGGCATTGGCAGAGCTTTTCGCGCCTCTGCACTAGAAAGGCTGGTCAAATCAGCGTTTACTGTATATAAATACAGTATCGCAACCGACACAGGCAGATGAGGTGATGAATGGCCGTCGAAGTGGTGTACCGCAGCAGCCGCGACCCGGAGCGCCTGTTCATGGATAAGGCCGAAGCTGATCGTCACGATCGCATGCTGGAGCTGGCCGAAGCGCTGGCCAGCACACTGCAGCAGGCCGTACCCGGCCTTGCCGAAGAGCAGGCGGAAGAACTCGGGGTATTCATGGCCCGCCATCGCGAGGTTTTCGCCCGCGCCTTCAAGAATCAGCCTGAAGCCCTCGGCGAACTGCACAGCACACCGGCCTGAACCGGCCACGCTTCCCCATTGCCCATGCCTGCCACCCGACAGGCATGGGCTTTTTTATGCCCCTCAGAAGCTGGTGCGGTAATGCAGGGTATAGGCCTCTACACCATCGTTGGGCTGCTTGATGCCGGCATTCGAATAATGCAGCGCGCGCAGGCCGATTTCCTGGCCGGAGAAGCGCACACCGAAGCCCAGGCGATCTTCAAACTGGAAGGACGAGCCGAGGCGGTTCTTGTCCAGCTCGGTGCTGGAGAACAACGCCACACCGATACCGGCCTCGATATAGGGGCGCAGGGTGTTGCCAGCGAACTCATAAACGAAGACCGGGGCCAGCGAGACGCTGTGATTGCTCGCCGTGCTGCCACCCTGCCAGTAGGTGTAGCCCAGGTCCCAGTAGCCGCTCAGGTGGCCGGTATCACTGGCCCACCAGCGGCTCTCGAAGTTGCTCTGCAGGCCCAGGCGGTAGACCATCTCCGAATCGCCACTCTGGCCGATCGCGGCGGTTACATCGGCGGCCTGGGCCAGGCTGCTCAGGGAAAGACTCAGGGCGCTGGCCAGCGCCAGGGAAATCAGCGGTTTCATGGAAATATCCCTTTCTAGTTGGTATTGGCAGAACACCAGCGATTATAGGAAACATCGGCTATTTGCCTAGGGGCTAAACGGGCAGAACCTGTACCGGCGCGGCCTGCCCCCACAGCAGGGGCAGCACCTGCTCCAGCTGCTGCGGCGCAGCACTGCTCCAGAAATGCGTTGCCTGCGGCGGGCCGCCGGCCAGCAAATCATCCGCCTGCAACAGGCGCTGTAGCTGACGGGCCACCGCCGCGCCGGTATCGATCAAAGTGACATCGGCTGGCAACAGTTGGCGCAACAGGGGACGGATGAACGGGTAATGGGTACAGCCCAGGATCAGCGTGTCACAGCCTTGCGCGAGCAAGGGTGCCACCCAGCCCTGCAACAGCTCACGGGTTCGCGGACTGTCCAGAGCCCCCGCTTCGATCTGTTCGACCAACCCCGGACACGGCTGGGTGATCACCTGCACATCACTGGCAAAGCGATCGAGCAAGGCGGCAAAACGGGCGCTTTTCAGCGTACCCGTGGTCGCCAGCACGCCTACCACGCCACTGCGCGTGGCTGCCGCGGCCGGCTTCACCGCCGGTTCCATACCGACGATGGGCAGATGCGGATAGACCGTACGCAACTCGCCAACCGCTGCCACCGTGGCGGTATTGCAGGCCAGCACCAGCGCCTTGGCACCCTGCTGCACGAGAAACTCGGCGATGGCCCGGCTGCGCTGCACGATGTAATGCGGGCTTTTCTCGCCGTAGGGTACATGGCCGCTGTCGGCCACATAGAGCAGCGATTCGGCGGGCAACAGGCGGCGGATTTCGCCCAGCACCGACAGGCCGCCAACCCCGGAGTCAAAGACGCCGATCGGTGCTTCACTGGGCATGCGTGTTCCCACACACCGCGCAGGCCGGGTCGCGCCGGACGCGCAACTCGCGAAAACGCGAACCGAGGGCATCCACCAGGAGCAGGCGGCCAACCAGCGGCTCGCCAAAACCAGCCAGCAGCTTGAGCGCCTCCAGTGCCTGCAGGCTACCGACCAGCCCGACCAGCGGCCCCAACACCCCGGCCTCGCTACAGGTCAGCTCGGCTTCACTGCCATGGCCATACAGGCAGTGATAGCAGGGGCTCTGCGCCTGGCGCGGGTCGAACACGGCCAACTGGCCCTCCAGGCGGATCGCCGCACCGGATACCAACGGCTTGCCCGCTGCCACGCAGGCGGCATTCACCGCCTGGCGGGTGGAGAAATTGTCGGAGCAGTCCAGCACCAGATCCACCGCTGCCACGGCGGCAGCCAGCGAGTCGGCATCCAGGCCCTGCGGGTAACGCTGCACGTGCAGCTGCGGATTGATCGCCAGCAGGCGGCTGGCTGCCGAGTCGACCTTGCGCTGACCGACGCTGGCCGTGTCATGCACGATCTGCCGCTGCAGGTTGGTGATATCCACCGTATCGAAATCCGCCAGGTGCAACTCGCCCACCCCAGCTGCCGCCAGGTACAGCGCCACTGGCGAACCCAGGCCGCCCAGCCCGACGATCAGTGCACGGCTGCGCTTCAGGCGCAGCTGCCCCTCGATATCCACCTGCGCCAGCAGGATCTGCCGGCTGTAGCGCAGCAGCTCATCGTCCGTCAGCATTGCTTCACCCATGATTGCTACACCCCAGGCTGATGCGCTCGTGGCCGGCCAGGTCACGGCGGCTATGCACCTCGTGGAAACCGGCCGCGACGAGCAGCGCACGCACCGCCTCGGCCTGGTCGAAGCCATGTTCCAGCAGCAGCCAGCCACCGTCCTCGAGATAAGCCGGGGCCTGGGCGATGATCAGACGCAAATCATCCAGGCCATCGGCCCCGGCGACCAGCGCGCTACTCGGTTCGAAACGCACATCACCTTGCGTCAGGTGCGGATCGTCGGCACGGATATAGGGCGGATTGCTGAGAATCAGCGCGTAGCGCTGCCCAGCCAGTGCGGAGAACCAGTGACTGCGCAGAAAGCGCACGTTGTCCAGGCCCAGGCGCTGGCGGTTGCGCTCGGCCAGAGCCACCACCTCGTCCAGCCGATCCACCCCGCACACCTGCCAGGCCGGCCGTTCACTGGCCAGGGCCAGGGCAATCGCGCCGCTACCAGTGCCCAGGTCAAGAACCGCCAGCGGAGTCTCCGCACACAGCTGCAAGGCGCTCTCCACCAGCAGCTCGGTATCCGGCCGGGGAATCAGCGTGTGCGCGGCCACTTCCAGGTGCAGGCTCCAGAAACCCTGCTGGCCAAGGATATAGGCCACCGGCTCACCGGCGCGGCGGCGCTGCAGATAGGCCTGGAAGCAGGCCTGCTGTGCGGCCTCCGGCTCACGCTCGGGCCAGGTGCGCAGGTAGCTGCGCGGTTTGCCCAGCGCAGCGGCCAGCAGCAACTCGGCGTCCAGCCTAGGGCTGGGCGATTCGGGCAGATCGGCACTATCAAGCAGGGATTCGATGCTAGCCATAATGTTTAGCCTCAGGCTGCAAGCCTCAAGCGACAAGCAGGCCCGCACGCAACGGGCGACTTGTGGCTTGTGACGGACTGCTGTGGTTAGTCGCCCAGTGCTGCCAACTGGTCGGCCTGGTACTCGGCCAGCAAGGGCTCGATGACCGCCTCGACACTCCCGGCCATCACTTCGGACAGGCTGTAGAGCGTGAGATTGATGCGGTGATCGGTCACCCGCCCCTGGGGGAAGTTGTAGGTACGGATACGCTCTGAGCGGTCGCCCGAGCCCACCAGCAACTTGCGCGTATCGGAAATCTCCTTGTGCGCGGCGGCTTCCTGCTGGTCCTTGAGTTTGGCTGCCAGCCAGGCCATGGCCTTGGCGCGGTTCTTGTGCTGCGAACGTTCTTCCTGGCATTCGACCACCGTACCGGTGGGAATATGCGTAATACGGATCGCCGAGTCAGTGGTATTGACGTGCTGGCCACCGGCACCCGAGCTGCGGTAGGTATCCACACGCAGATCCGCCGGGTTGATCTCGATGGCCGCCTGTTCATCCGGTTCGGGCAATACCGCCACGGTACAGGCTGACGTGTGGATACGCCCCTGGGACTCGGTTTCCGGTACGCGCTGCACACGGTGTGCGCCGGATTCGAACTTCAGCTTGGCGTAGACATTATCGCCCTCCACCCGGCTGATGACTTCCTTGAAGCCACCGTGTTCACCCTCGCTGGCCGAGAGGATCTCCACCCGCCAACCCTGCCGTTCGGCATAGCGAGAATACATACGGAACAGGTCACCGGAAAAAATCGCCGCCTCGTCACCGCCAGTACCGGCACGGATTTCCAGATAGACGTTGCGCCCGTCGTTGGGATCCCTGGGCAGCAACATGCGCTGCAGACGATCTTCCAGTTCCTCCAGCGAGGCCTTGGCCTGCTCGACCTCTTCCTCGGCCATGGCCCGCAAGTCCGGGTCGCTGTCCTTGAGCAGCGCCTGGGCGCCCGCCAGGTCATCCTGCACCTTGCACAACCGCCGATAGGCCTGCACCACCGGCTCGACTTCGGCGTACTCGCGCGAATAGGCGCGGAACTGCGGCTGGTTGGCAATCACTTCGGCATCGCCGAGCAGTGCGGTGAGCTCCTCGAAGCGATCCTGCAGGGTCGCCAGCTTGTTCAATAACGACGGTTTCATGATCAGTGCTCGCTCCGCTCATCCAGAGCAAACAGCTCCTGCGCCAGGGCCAGGGCATCCAGGCGACCGGCGGCGGTCAGTTTCTTCAACTGCACGCTGGGCGCATGCAGCAACTTGTTGGTCAGGCCTCGGGCCAGTTGTTGCAGTACTTCTTCGGCCGGGCTGCCATTGGCCAGCGCGCGCTGCGCCTTGGCCAGCTCTTCGTCGCGCAGGCTTTCGCACTGCTGCCGGTAGGCCTTGAGCACGTCCACGGCAGCCAGTTCACGCAGGCGCAGCATGAACTCATCGGCACCATTGGCCACCAGCTCCTCGGCCGCGCGCGCAGCACCCTGGCGGCTCTTGAGGTTTTCCTCGATGACTTCATGCAAGTCATCGACGGTATAGAGGTAGACATCATCGAGATTGCCCACTTCGGGCTCGATATCCCGCGGCACGGCAATATCGACCATGAAGATCGGCTTGTAGCGCCGCTGCTTGAGGGCACGCTCCACGGCGCCCTTGCCAAGAATCGGCAACTGGCTGGCGGTAGAACTGATGACGATATCGCTGTTGACCAGCTCGTTGGGAATCTCCGAGAGCAGTACCGCATGCGCGCCAAACTGCTCGGCCAGCTGGCTGGCACGTTCCAGGGTGCGGTTGGCCACCACGATACGCTTGACCCCCTGCTCGTAAAGGTGCCGGGCCACCAGGGTAATGGTTTCACCGGCGCCAATCAGCAACGCCTGGCTACGGTGCAGGTCGGCAAAGATCTGCTTGGCCAGGCTGACCGCGGCAAAGGCCACCGACACCGGGTTTTCGCCAATCGCCGTATCGGTACGCACAGTTTTGGCGGTGCTGAAGGTCGCCTGGAACAGGCGCCCGAGCAGCGGCCCGACCGTGCCGGCCTCGCGGGCCACGGCATACGCCGATTTCATCTGGCCGAGAATCTGCGGCTCACCCAGCACCAGTGAATCCAGCCCGCAAGCAACCCGCATCATGTGCCGCACGGCGGCTTCATCGGCATGTACATAGGCGCAATCACGCAATTCGGCGACATTCAGCTGATGGAAATCAGCCAGCCAGGCCAATACCTCGTCGACAGCCAAGGCATCCTGTTCCAGGTACAGCTCACTGCGGTTGCAGGTCGAGAGGATCGCCGCCTCGCGACTGGGCGTCAGCCGGCACAGCTCGCGCAACGCCTCCACCAGCTTCTCCGGGGTAAAGGCCACGCGCTCGCGCACGGCTACCGAAGCGGTTTTGTGATTGATGCCAAGGGCTAGAAAGGCCATGCAGGATCGCTGAACAGTCAGGAAAGGGGACAGATTGTCCTATTTCACCCGAACGAGAACAACCACCGACATGTCTCAGGTCAAGAGGAACGCCAGTGGGCTTGCCCACGGCCTTATGTCATCATGCCGCAAACCCCAGTCACTACCTGTCATGACCATGTCGCCAGCCTTGCTTAAGTACCCTCTCCTACTAGGCCTGGGCCTGCTCAGCGGTTGCCAGCAGCTGCCCCTGGGCGAACCGCCAGCCGAGCAGACCACCACGGCGCAACAGACACCCAGCTTGCCGCCCAAGCAGTACGCGTCATTCAGTCAGGACACGCTGTTCAGCCTGCTCGCCGCCGAACTGGCCGGCCAGCGCAACCGTTTCGACCTAGCCCTCGACAA
Organism: Pseudomonas fluvialis; assembly: GCF_002835605.1. Lineage (NCBI taxonomy): Bacteria > Pseudomonadati > Pseudomonadota > Gammaproteobacteria > Pseudomonadales > Pseudomonadaceae > Pseudomonas > Pseudomonas fluvialis. The sequence continues at coordinate 25,694 of NZ_PIYS01000006.1, forward strand.
CTACCTGACGCAGGCCCGCGCCACCGGCGATGCCGGAGTTGCCGAACGCGCCTTCCGCATCGCCGAATACCTTGATGACGGCCCAGCAAGCCTGGAAAGCGCACAACTGTGGGCGAAAAGTGCCCCGGACAGCCTGGATGCCCAGCGCAATGCAGCTATCCAGCTGGCTCGCGCCGGCCAGCACGAGCAGGCCATGCAGGTCATGGAGCGGGTACTCCAGCAAAAGGGCGACACGCATTTCGACTTCCTGGCCCTGGCTGCCGCGGATACCGACGAGCGCACCCGTGCCGGCCTGCTGGATGGTTTCCAGCGCCTGCTGGAGCGCTATCCGGACAATCAGCAACTGCTGTTCGGCCAGGCATTACTGCTCTACCAGGACGGCCGCAACGAGGAGGCCCTGCAACAACTGCAGCGCCTGCCCCAGGCCAGCCAGGCCAGCGCCATTCTCCTGCAGGCACGTCTGCTGCAGGACCTCGGTCGCCACGAGCAGGCCCTCAAGCGCCTACGCCAGGGCATTGGCCAGCACCCGACCGACAAGCGCCTGCGCCTGGCCGAAGCACGCCTGCTGCTGCAACAGGAAGACCTGCAGGCGGCTGGCGAGGCATTTGCCGAACTGTTGCAGCGCTTCCCCGAGGATGATGACCTGCGCCTGTCGCTGGCGCTGATCAGCCTGGAGAACCGTGACTGGGAACGCGCCCACCAGCACCTTGGCGAGCTGCTGTTGCGCCAGGTGCACGTCGACGCCGCGCACTTCCACCTCGGCCGCCTCTACGAACAGCAGAACGAGCCCGAGGAAGCCCTGCAGGCCTACACCCAGGTCGGCCAGGGCAGTGACTACCTGCCCGCCCAGGCACGCATCGCCCAGCTACTCGCTGACAGCCAACGCTTCGCCGAGCTGTCCAGCCTGTTGCAGCAGGCCCGCCAGCAACAAGCCGAACAGGCCGTGGCACTGTACCTGCTGGAAGCCGAGACACTCGCCGAAGCACAGCGTGGCGAGGCTGCCTGGCAATTGATCGAACAGGCGCTGCGCCAGTACCCGGACGACCTCAACCTGCTGTACACCCGCGCCATGCTCGCCGAGCAGCGTGATGATCTGGTGCAGCTGGAAGCCGACCTGCGCTTCATCCTCAGCCAGGAGCCCGACAACGCCATGGCCCTCAACGCGCTGGGCTACACGCTGGCCGATCGCACCGAACGCTACGACGAAGCCTTGCAACTGATCGAACTGGCCCACCAGATCAACCCGCAGGACCCGGCCATCCTCGACAGCCTGGGCTGGGTGCATTACCGCCTGGGCAACCTGCAGCAAGCCGAACAGTACCTGCGCCAGGCCTTCGCCGCCTTCCCCGACCACGAGGTGGCCGCCCACCTCGGCGAAGTACTCTGGCTGCGCGGCAAGCAACGCGAAGCACGCCAGGTCTGGCGCCAGGCCCTCGACGCGCAGCCGGACAGCCCTATCCTGCGCGAAACCCTGCTGCGCCTGACCGGCGAGGAACACCCCTGACATGCGCCTGAATACCCTGCTGGCAGTCACTCTGCTGCTCGCCTCCGGCTGCTCGACGTTCACCCCGCGCGAGGTGCTCCAGGGCCAGGGCAACGCCCAGGCCTGGCAAGTACACAAGACCCAGACCAGCCAGATCGATGGCTGGCAGATCAGCGGCAAGCTGGGCATCCGCGCCCCGCAGGACTCCGGTAGCGGCACGCTGTTCTGGCTGCAACGCCAGGACTATTTCGACATACGCCTGTCCGGGCCGCTCGGCCGCGGCGCCGCGCGCCTGACCGGACGCGATGGCGCAGTCAATCTGGAGATCGCCAACCAGGGCCGCTATCAGGGCGAGTCGGCCCAGGCCCTGCTCGGCGAGCAACTCGGCTGGCAACTGCCGGTCAGCCAGTTGCACTGGTGGATTCGCGGCCTGCCCGCCCCCGGCAGCCGTAGCCAGCTGACCCTGGACAGCGACAGCCGCCTGGCCGCCCTGCAGCAGGATGGCTGGCAACTGCAATTTCTCGACTACCGCGACCAGCACGGCTTCAGCCTGCCGCAACGCCTCAAGGCGCAGCGTGGCGAGCTGCAGATCATCCTGGTGATCAAGGACTGGCAAGCCCGCCAGCTCGGACACTGACCATGCCGCACACCCCTCCTGGCGATGCCCTGCAACTGCCGGCACCGGCCAAGCTCAATTTGTTTCTGCACATCACCGGGCGTCGTGCCGACGGCTACCACGAACTGCAGACCCTGTTTCAGTTTCTCGACTATGCCGACCAACTGAGTTTCATCCCGCGCCAGGACGGCAAAATACAGCTGCATACACCGATCGATGGGGTGGATCACGAGAGCAACCTGATCGTCCGCGCCGCACGCCTGCTCCAGGCACACAGCGGTTGCCGGCTGGGCGCCGATATCTGGCTGGACAAGCAACTGCCCATGGGCGGCGGTATCGGCGGCGGCAGCTCGGATGCCGCCACCACCCTACTGGGACTCGACCATCTCTGGCAGACCCGACTGGATGAGGACACCCTGGCCGAACTGGGGCTGCGCCTGGGCGCTGATGTGCCCGTCTTCGTGCGCGGCCATGCGGCCTTTGCCGAAGGCGTCGGCGAACGTCTGCAGCCGGTCCAACTGAGCGAGCCGTGGTTCCTCGTTGCCGTGCCGCAAGTCTTTGTCAGCACAGCAGAAGTTTTCAACGACCCCGAGTTGACACGCAATACGCCGGCCATTAAAGTTCGCAGCCTTCTTGCAGGGGGCGGTCATAACGACTGCCAGCCGGTGGTCGAGAAGCGCTACGTCGAAGTGCGTAACGCGCTGATCTTGCTGAACAAATTTGTCCCAGCAAAACTCACCGGCACTGGATCTTGTGTGTTTGGGAGCTTCCCAAGCCGCGACGAAGCTGATAAAGTCCGCCGCCAACTTCCAGCCACTCTGCCGAGCTTTGTAGCTCAGGGGCGCAACATCTCCATGTTGCACCGCAAGCTCCAGGTACTGGCCAAGAAGTGATGCAAAACGGGTTGTACGACACAGGGGCGTCGCCAAGCGGTAAGGCAGCAGGTTTTGATCCTGCCATGCGTTGGTTCGAATCCAGCCGCCCCTGCCATCAACCACCCGTCAGCACAGAGCAACACCATACAGGGGCGTCGCCAAGCGGTAAGGCAGCAGGTTTTGATCCTGCCATGCGTTGGTTCGAATCCAGCCGCCCCTGCCATATTCCGCAAAAGCTGTTTCGAGATCTGCCAAGGCAGCGTCTTGGAACGGCTTTTGGTTTGTAAGGCCCACCCTCAGCTGGCAGGTACTGCGCGTGTCCAAGATGATGGTTTTCACGGGGAACTCCAACCCCGATCTGGCGCGCCGCGTCGTTCGTCAATTGCACATCCCCCTTGGTGAAGCAGCCGTTGGCAAATTCTCCGATGGCGAGGTGAGTGCAGAAATCCTGGAAAACGTGCGCGGCAAGGATGTCTTCATCATTCAGCCTACCTGCGCGCCGACCAACGACAACCTGATGGAACTGGTGGTGATGGCCGACGCCTTCCGCCGCTCCTCCGCCAGCCGCATCACGGCCGTGGTTCCCTATTTCGGTTATGCCCGCCAGGATCGCCGTCCGCGTTCGGCACGCGTAGCCATCAGCGCCAAGGTAGTGGCCGACATGCTGACCGTGGTCGGCATCGACCGCGTGCTCACCGTTGACTTGCACGCCGACCAGATCCAAGGCTTCTTCGATATTCCCGTCGACAACATATACGGCTCGCCGGTACTGGTCGACGATATTGAAGACCAGCGCTTCGACAACCTGATGATCGTTTCCCCGGACATCGGCGGTGTGGTGCGTGCGCGCGCCGTGGCCAAGAGCCTGGGTGTCGACCTGGCGATCATCGACAAACGTCGCGAGAAGGCCAACCACTCCGAAGTGATGCACATCATCGGTGATGTCGAAGGCCGCACCTGCATTCTGGTCGACGACATGGTCGATACCGCCGGCACCCTGTGCCATGCCGCCAAGGCGCTCAAGGAGCGCGGTGCCGCCAAGGTCTACGCCTACGCCACTCACCCGGTGCTGTCCGGCCGCGCCATTGAGAATATTGAGAACTCCGTACTCGACGAGCTGGTGGTGACCAACACCATCCCGCTGTCTGCCGCGGCCCAGGCCTGCTCGCGCATTCGCCAGCTGGACATTGCCCCGGTAGTCGCTGAAGCGGTGCGCCGCATCAGCAATGAAGAATCGATCAGTGCGATGTTCCGCTAAGCGGACATCGCCTGACGTACCCTGCCCCGCCACCTGGCGAGGCTTTTTGCCCGCCCCGGAACACGCTGGTCGCAAGCCGTGTACCGAGAAGGGATATTTTGGAGAATGCCATGACTGTTGAATTTGCCCTGAATGCCGAAGTGCGTTCCGACCTGGGGAAAGGTGCGAGCCGCCGCCTGCGTCGTAACGTCGCCATGGTGCCTGCTGTCGTCTACGGCGGCGACAAGGCCCCGCAATCGATCAGCCTGCTGGCCAAAGAACTGGCCAAGCTGCTGGAAAACGAAGCAGCCTTCAGCCACGTGCTGAGCCTGAACGTTGCCGGCACCCAGGAAAGCGTACTGATCAAAGCCCTGCAACGTCACCCGGCCAAAGGCTATGTGGTACATGCTGACTTCGTTCGCGTCGTTGCCGGCCAGAAACTGACCGCCCACGTACCGCTGCACTTCATCAACGAAGCCAGCTCGGTTGGTGTCAAGCAGCAAGGCGGCGAAATCTCCCACACCATCGTGGAAGTCGAAGTAGCCTGCCAGCCGCAGGACCTGCCGGAGTTCATCGAAGTCGACATGGCTGCCGTTGAAGTAGGCCAGACCCTGCACCTGTCCGACCTGAAGCTGCCGAAAGGCGTTGAGCTGGTGGCCCTGGCCCACGGCAACAACCTGGCAGTCAGCAACATCCACGCCTCCCGCGTGAAGGAAGAAGGCGCCGAGTAATACGCGCCCCGCTTCCTGACAAAGGGCCCCTGTCGTGACTGCCATCCAACTGATCGTCGGCCTGGGTAATCCAGGCCCCGAATACGACCAGACCCGGCATAACGCAGGGGCTCTTTTCGTTGAGCGCCTGGCCGAGCAGCAACGCGTCAGCCTGTCTCTCGACAAGAAGTACTTCGGCCTGGTCGGCAAATTCAGTCACCAGGGCCGCGACGTTCGCTTATTGATTCCCACCACCTATATGAACCGCAGCGGTCAGGCGGTGGCGGCGCTGGCGAACTTCTTCCGCATTCCCATCGAAGCCATCTTGGTCGCCCACGATGAACTCGACATGCCCCCCGGCGTCGCCAAGCTCAAACAGGGCGGCGGCCATGGCGGGCACAACGGGCTGCGCGACATCATTGCGCAGAACGCCAACCAGAACGGTTTCTACCGTCTGCGCCTGGGCATTGGTCATCCCGGCCATGCCAGCCAGGTTTCCGGCTACGTACTGGGTCGCGCGCCACGCAGCGAGCAGGAACTGCTCGACAAGAGCATCGACTTCGCCCTGGACAGCCTCGGCGATATGCTCGACGGCAACTGGACCCGCGCCATGCAACAGTTGCACAGCCGCAAGGCCTGATCACCTTTCACCCAATTCAGCTCCGCGAGGGATACACCATGGGATTCAACTGCGGCATCGTCGGCCTGCCCAACGTCGGCAAGTCCACCCTGTTCAACGCCCTGACCAAATCCGGCATCGCCGCGGAGAACTTCCCCTTCTGCACTATCGAGCCGAACAGCGGCATCGTACCGATGCCCGACCCGCGCCTGGACGCCCTGGCGGAGATCGTCAAGCCCGAGCGCGTGATCCCCACCACCATGGAATTCGTCGACATCGCCGGTCTGGTGGCGGGCGCATCGAAAGGTGAAGGCCTGGGCAACAAGTTCCTGGCCAATATCCGCGAAACCGATGCCATCGCCCATGTGGTGCGCTGCTTCGAAGACGACAACGTGATCCATGTCGCCAACAGCGTCGACCCCAAGCGCGATATCGAGATCATCGACCTGGAGCTGATCATGGCCGACCTCGACAGCTGCGAGAAGCAGCTGCAGAAGGTCGCACGTACCGCCAAGGGCGGCGACAAGGACGCCGTGGCACAGAAAAATCTGCTGGAAAAACTCATTCCTCACTTCACCGAGGGCAAGCCGGCACGCAGCCTGCTGAAAAACCTCGGTGACGAAGAAAAGCGCCTGGCCAAGACCTTCCACCTGCTCACCACCAAACCGGTGATGTACATCGCCAACGTCGCCGAGGACGGTTTCGAGAACAACCCGCACCTTGACGTGGTGCGAGCCATCGCCGAGGAAGAAGGCGCCATCGTCGTGCCGGTGTGCAACAAGATCGAGGCCGAGATCGCCGAACTGGACGATGCGGAAGAAATGCAGATGTTCCTGGAAACCATGGGCATGAGCGAACCCGGCCTGAACCGGGTGATCCGCGCCGGCTATCAGCTGCTCAACCTGCAAACCTACTTCACCGCAGGTGTGAAGGAAGTGCGCGCCTGGACCGTGCGTGTCGGCGCTACCGCACCGCAAGCGGCCGCGGTCATCCATACCGATTTCGAGAAAGGCTTCATCCGCGCCGAAGTCATCGCCTATGACGACTTCATCCTGTACAAGGGTGAAGCTGGTGCCAAGGAAGCCGGCAAGTGGCGCCTGGAAGGCAAGGACTACATCGTCAAGGATGGCGACGTCATGCACTTCCGCTTCAACGTCTGACCCAAACAAGCCATTTCTCAGGATTTCACAAGATTACTTTGAAGCCCTGAAGCAGCGACATAACCCCGGAAAATCCGGGGTTTTTCGTTTCAATGGGTTGCATGAGATTGCCCGGCCTTGCCCGCGGAAAGTGACTACGTAGGTGTATACGAAAATTAGACCTAGCAAAATAAGGTGTATATGATCCATCCATCACCCCTTCTTGCCGACCCCGTGACACCATGCTTACAGATGCTCACTGCCGTGCTGCCAAACCGAAGGAGCAGCTCTACCGCCTGAATGACCTTCGCGGCCTTTACCTTGAAGTGAAGCCCAATGGGGTGAAGGCTTGGCGCTACCGCTTCAAGCTGGGCGGCAAGGGGTCGTGGTTCGCGCTGGGCGACTACCCCGCCGTCAGCCTTGCCGAAGCGCGGGACAAGTGCGAGGAAGCGCGAAAGCTGGTCAAGCAGGGCATCAATCCAGTTCAGAATCGGCAGCTTGAGCGCCTGAAGCGCGAACAGGATTCCGCCAACACCTTCGAGGCTGTTGCCAAGGAATGGCTGGCCCTGCGGGACTGGGAGGACATCACCAAGAAGCGCCGTCTGGACATGCTGGAGCGGGTGGTCTTCCCCAGCATTGGCAAGCTACCAGTGCGCGACATCACCCCTGCGCACGTTCTCGACATCCTTACCAAGACCGTGAAACGCGGTGCGCCGACTGTCGCTGCGGAAGCCAAGCGCACCATGTCCGGTGTCTTCGAGCTGGCAGTTGCCACCTTGCGGGCAGACAACGATCCCGTCTGGCCCGTCCGCAAGGCGTTGCCCGCCAACAAGACGCAACACAAGACGGCGCTGACTACCGCACAGATTGGCAAGCTGCTCAACGACTTCGACAACCACCGCTGCGGCTATCAGGTGAACTTCTGCATCCAGTTGATGTGGTGGACACTGGCGCGTCCCAGCGAAGCGGCAGAAGCGGAATGGGCTGAATTCGATCTCGATGCCGCGCTTTGGACGATCCCAGCCCGGCGCATGAAAGCCCGCCGCGAGCATTTGGTGCCGCTGCCGACGCAAGCCGTGGATATGCTGCGCCGCCTGCACGCCATCAGCGGCGAGCGGACGCACCTATTTCCCGGCAGGGATGACCGCAACAGGCCGATGTCGGTGCATTCGATCCGGCAGGCGCTCAAGGTGCTGGGCTGGAGCGGCACCTACAGCCCGCACGGCACCAGAACCACGGGCAGCACCCGGCTGAATGAAATAGGCTATCGCGCCGACGCCATCGAAGCGCAGCTTGCCCATGCGGAACCCAACTCGGTACGCCGCACCTATAACCATGCCACCTACCTCGAAGAGCGGCGGGGCATGATGCAGGCGTGGGCGGACAAGCTCGAAATATGGAAGCGGGAGGCTGCCAATGACAAAGGCTAATGAGCGGCGTCAGTTCCGCTTCGCACTGGTGAAGGACATCCTGCGCTGTGAGTCAGTTAAGAAACTGCCACATGACCACAAAAAGCTGTTTTTCCAGTGGCTGGCAAATGGCTGGAGCATCACCGATACCCCGCCCGATACATCGCGTATCCGGGCGCTTGAAAAGGCCGCGTCCGATGCGCGTCGGCTGCGGGCTGCGCTGGGTCGTCTTGATGCGAAGGACGCCGCCAGCCTGGACTTCAACTACAGCCAGACCATCCCGCTTTCAACCCGCCTGCTCGCCCTGGAAGAGCTGTCCAATGACGCCGATGCGCTGGCCCGCGTCATCAAGGGCGAACAAGCGGACATCGTGCGGCTGCGGAAACGGCGGACGGCGAAAAGCATTGCCAACACGCTTTCCATGTTCGGAATCCCGTTTAATACGCGCAATGACTGGGATGTGGATGAGCGCAATGTGACGACAGCCATGCGCTGCGTGATGTTCGCCATGCTGGAAGCCGATGCGAAGAAGCTGCATTGGGGCACAGCCGCCGCCATCGTCAAGCTGGGCTTTCAGATGCTGACCGATCCTGACGAAGAGAAGGTGGTGTTTTCAGAAGGAAAAATACCAGTTACGGCGGGGGATGCTGAGGACTTCCGACTTTTCTTGCGTGAAATGCCTGAGTTCAACGGCATCAAGCTGGTGAAGTAGCGAAAAGGCTTCCCCCAAGTCTTTCGCCAGGACTATCATCTAAAAAATCCGCATATAGAGAAGCGCAATTTCGATGCATATACGTGTGCAAACTTACCGCGATAAAAGCGGAAACACACGACAGGGAAAATCAATCTCCCTGCTACGCTACGCCTATGACCGTGAGAAAAAGCGTTCCAAGCAGATTGTGCTAGGGACTGTGGATCGCTGGGCAACGTCACTGCCACCTGACATTGACGCCATCCTGACTGACGCCGAGCGTGAAGAGTTCAGGGAATGGATGGCCGAGAGAGACCAGCAGCTCGCTGAGTACAAGCAGAAAAGTCACTTGCTGCACGCTGCCGAGCACATGGGGTGGGCGGCAAAAGCACTGGCTGCTGGAGTGGAGCCAGTCCGGCCTGAGCGGATTTGGGATGCGCTGGACGTGCTGGCAAAGGCGCTGGAGAAGGCAGGGCACCCAAGGCCAAGCCGAGCACGAGGGCGTCCGTCGAAAAGCGAAACGCCGACGCCGGATGATCTTGTTGCTAGCCCCTACGATGATCCGATGCTGGCTGCCGAGCAGGAAGAGATGTATGAGCGGATGGCGGCGCTGCCGGATTTCATTCCCAAGCCAAGCAAGATGGCGGGTGACGGTCGCTAGAATGGGATTTCTTCATCCCAGGGAAACCGCTCGGCCTGCCGCTCTGCTGCTTTGGCCTGAGCCTTGATCTTCATCTCCAGCGCCTTGATAAAGCGGATCGACGCCGCGACGTGGTTGAAGATCAGCAGGCTTTCCTCGTAGTTCAGGATCGGGTTGTCGTGAGCAAGGCTCTTGTTATTGCGCACGTCGTTGAAGGCTTCCAACACCGAGATACTGGACTTCAAGATGCGCTCGGTCATGGCCGACTCAAGGTGCCCCCCTTCCCGGAGTGCCTTCACATACTCGCCAAAGACACTGTGCAGCGGCTTTTCACGAGTGATCGTGATGCCGTGCGGCTCGCACGTTACACGGATGAACTTGTTGACGAAGGTATGCAGTCGATCCAGCCCGCCCTCGGGCTGGTTCTTCTCGATGGCTTCGCGGACGTGCTCTGCCACCACCTCGAAATCCCGCTCATCTGCGATGGCGGTCAGCGCATCCAGCTCGGCCACCGGCTGGTCACTGAGAAGACGCTGTGCAATCTTTCGGCAGTCGTCGATCAGCAGCGGATTGCTGTCGCCAAAGCACTGCTCATCGGTCGCATACTCGATCAGCCCGCCAATGACCCGCCCCACGACATGATTGCCATCCACATCCCAGAAGGTACGCATCCGATTGGCCTTGGACGTACCCCGCGCCTTGTACCGTTCGGCATCAATCTCGACCCGGTACTCATCGAAGAAGTCACCGAAGGTGCGGTCAGAGAAGTTCAGGACATAGCCGCCACCCATACCAAGCAGCTTTTCCAGCTTGCGACGCTCACTTCCGCTCAGATCGGACATAGCTCCCCTACGCCATCTTGATCCACGCCATACCGACAAGGGCCGTCAGGACAAGCCCGGCAAGCACGGTGCTGGCATAGTGGATATACAACCGCTGCAACGCCCAGCGCACAGGCCGGGCTTCTGCCCGTCTCTGCTCGGCAATGAGTTGGGCACAGGCTCGATCACGGGCCTGCAACTCCGATGTGGCACGTTCCTCGGCGTAAAGAACTGCGGCCAGATAGTCGAGCATCCGGTGCTCGGTGATGTTCTGCTTCCACGTCTCGACTTTGACTAACGCTCCGGCCAGCATGGGTCGGGATCGGCCTTCGCGATGCTCGGGGTCGGTGTAGTCGAAGACCAGACCGAACTGCTCATAAAACCAGTTGCGCCGTGACTTGTTGTCACCATGCGCCTGTCCGGCCAGCAGCTCGATGCTATTGACGGTCGTCTCGGGCCACTGCTGCACCCACTGGACGATCTCATTCATCAAGTAGGTGCCGATTCGCTGGCCATCCAGCCCCGGCAAATCAAGGAATACCGCCCCTTTCGACATCGAGGTGGAAGTCAACGAGACAGAGTTGAAGTTGCGCGAGTAGCTGCCATCAAATCGCCCTTTGCCACCATCCCGGTGCGAAAACTTGGCTGTGATGCGCTGGTAGGAAAGCCGAATGGACGCCTCGTAGATCGTCCCATCCCGAGGATCGCGCCGATAGGTTTCCTCCCGCTCGACAAGCACCCAGCCCAATGCCTTGTCATCCGGGCGATCCTTGTCTTTGATCTCCAGCACGAGGATGCGCGGCTTTACGCTCTGGCCCTCGCGCCACCCGTTGTCGAAAGAAGGCAGCGCCATCGTCTAAGCGGTCTGCTTGATCTCGTCGGCCACTTGGCGGCAGACGGCCCGGACATCGAGCGAACCGGATGCTATGGCCTCAAGGGTGCCGTCATCGAGCGACTGCACAATTCGGGTAGCCCGGCGCTCCAGCTCCTGACGAGCTATGCGCTCCCAGTCGCTGACCTCCAGCAGTGATGCCAATGCCGTTTCATCAGCGCGTCCATACCCGCGCAAGACCTCTGAAAGCGCCTCAGTTGTGGTTGTCACCATCGTCCGGCCTCCAAGCCCGAATGATCGAGAACGGGCAATCAGCCCAGTCGTGCCGCCTCGGCGGCGATGTGCCCAGCCAAAGCCGACACGAATGTCTTGAGGCTGGTCATCGACGACAGCTCCGTGAAGTTGCCGGTATCCACCGCACTGCGTTCTGCCGCGATGACGGCAGCAGTCGTATAGAGCTGCTCCTGCACCAATCGCTGACACAGCAAGTCATACCGCGTGAGATACGATGCCCCCTTGAACTCCTCGAAGACCGGGAAATGCGGCGACGAGTCCCGAACGGGACGGCGGGACTCCGGCGCATCTTCGACCATCATCAGCCAGCCGACGAAAGGGCGTGGCTGCTTGCCGAACGCCTCTTCACGAAAGGCCGTCCAAAGATCATGGGCCGTCCCGATAGCTTCCTCTGTTCGATTGTTAAAGTTGTTACCGAACGAGGGACCTACCTGGCTTTTCAGCTCGATGGCAGCAATCAGCTCCCCCTTGTAGATCACCAACAAATCCCACAGCTTCGTCGGGCGGAAGTAGCCTGGCAGGGTCAGCATCGCTCGATTCTGGTGAATCTCGGCATGTGCCAGCCCGTTAGCCTTGATGATGTCGAGCACCAAGGCCAAGAACCCGTCCATGTTCTTGCCGCCAGTGACGCCAGCACGTTCACCTTGGTCGGCCTTGCCTGACTCAATCTGCTTTTGCCGTGCAGCTTCGCGGTTGCCCCAAAACGCCTTTACGGCGTCGCGGGCCTTCTGTTCGTAATCGACAAGATCAAGTGCCATTTATTCTCCATTGCCTCCAAGGGCAGATCGTTCTTCGTGGCTCAGCCCGTAGAGCCTGAACACAGCCCGGTTGCAGGCTTGCACGTCCCGCTTGATGGCTGCCTCAGCCAGCTCACGGCGTAGCGGTTCAGGCACATCGGCCCAGCGTGGGATACGAATGCGGCGCAGGTATTGCGCTTGGAAGCGCAAGAATCCTCCCCGCATTTTCGTTGAATAGGTCGCCACAAACAGGCGAGAGACAGCGGACAGCAGCACAGCCTGCAAGGCCCGCAAATCCCAGTCGTCTGAGGTCACGTAGTAGAGGTTGTGGCTTGGATACAGCTCGCCGCCCTCGAAAACAATGTGCGACTCACCCTTGATGTCAGGGATCAACAGCTTGGGCCTCGCAGCCAGCGCCGGGGTAATACGGTCAATCGTGCGATACCAGTTGGCAGGAGCCTTCTTCGCGCAATGCCGACCGGCAATCACATCCCGGCGAGCCTCAAGGTAGCGGCGCAGACGCGGATACTCGCCAAGATCGACCAGCCCTCCAGACTCAGCGAAGGGGTTGATGACCCCCTGACCACGCCACTGCACTTCGCCGGTCATGATGTCTTTGGTTGTCACCAGCGGCAGCTTCCGATCAGGCTCGACGTTCAGCGACTCGAAGTCGCCGATGAATGCCTTGTCAGCGCCGGTCGCAACACCAATGCCAACCTTGCACCCAGCCTCCTCGAGCAGTGGGAACGCGCCCTCCAGACGGCGAATAAGCGCCATCTGGTCAGAAGACTCCAGCAGCCACGGCTCCGCACCATTGGTCACACGGGCGAGTTCCCGCACCGGGCCAGCATCCTTCGGAAGTGTCGGTGCCGACAGCAGACCAGCCAGCGTGGTCAGCGTGGCCCGGTCTATGGACGGGCGGTGTGCGATGCGCGTCGCCCCGCCCCCCTCACGGCTGATGATGGTGATGGCCGGATAGGCGATCACATCGGAATGGAAGGCCGGTGTATCCACCATATCGACATAGACTTTCAGGTGGAACCGTTCGGCAACAAGGCTACGCAGTGGCCCACCGTAGCGGTTCTTCATCCAGCGATCCGCGCAGATAAAGCCCAGATTGCCGCCAGCAGACAATGCCGTCAGCGACCGCTCGATGAAGGGAATGTAGATGTCCGCCCGGTCATACATCGTCTGATAGCGGCTGCGGTACTCGGCCAACAACGGGGCCGGAATCAGCTCAGGTCGAACGTAGGGAGGATTGCCCACCACGAAATCGAACTGACCCTCCAGCGGGGCCAGCAGGAAGTCACCCTGCGACAGCCAGCGGCCAGCCAAGGCCGTCGCAGCATTCGCGGACAGCCCCTCACGCTTGAGCAGCGCGACAACGGCAGCGTAGGTGCTGCGGAAGGTGTCGTGGTGCAACTCCACTGCCCGGATGGCATCGCCCAAATCATCGACCGCAGTACCAATGGGCCTTGCTGCTCGCCATGCACTCAGCAGCCGCTGAACGATCGGTAGCAAGAAGTCCCCACCACCGAACGACGGTTCCAAAAGCCGCTTTTCGTGCAGCGGTTTATCCTCGGTGTAGCCAGCCAGGTCGAGGATGAAATCGACCACCTCAGAGCGCGTGAAAATAGCCCCTCGAGCCTCGTGCCCCCCTTCTGTTGCCAACGCCTCGGTCGCGGCCATGACAGGGCATACAGCAGCGGCAACAGGCTTATGAGCAACACTTGGCGCAAATGCCATGAATGACGACCTCACTAAATCATCGGCGATGCGCCGCGCTCTGGGCGCACCGCACCAACGTGCTTGTAAATGGTGGCGCGTGAAACGCCATAGCGTTTCGCCACGTCGGCGACCTGAATATCAGGATCACGCAAAAGCGCCTTGATCTCACGGACTTGCTTGGCGTCCAGCGCGGGCTTTCGCCCGCCCTTGCGACCACGAGCACGAGCAGCAGCCAAGCCTGCTTGAGTCCGCTCCCGAATCAGATTCCGCTCGAACTCGGCCAAGGCCGAGAACAAGTGGAAAGTCAGCTTCCCGGTCGCACTGCCAGTTTCGATCCGTTCCGTGACGCTCTCGAAGCCAACACCGCGCTGCTCCAACTCCCCCACGATGCGAACCAGATCGGGGAGCGAACGGCCTAACCGATCCAGACGCCAGACCACCAACGTGTCTCCCGCACTCAGGGCGCGAAGACAGTAATCCAGAGCAGGCCGATCAGCAGACTTCCCGCTGACCTTCTCTTCGTAGATGTCGGCACACCCGGCACGGGTCAAAGCATCCCGTTGTAGGTCGAGCCGCTGGTCATCCGTTGAAACGCGGGCATAACCAAGACGCTTTCCCATACCTTTACCAAGCGTAGATAAACAGACGGATATTTTTACACATAAAGAACGATTCCACACGGGCTTTATGGCCGCTGCTTGGATGCCTGAGAAACCACCGTTTTCTGAACAGTCGGCAGGGCTACGATGAAACACAAACAAATGCCCGCAGACGGGCGACAGGATCACGCCTTGCCCTCGGAGTCGCCCAGCTTCCCCGCCCAGCCTGCCGCCGCTATCTCGTTCATGTCCTCGATGGACAGCGGTGTTTTCGTAACCCAGATCGGCAGCTCCAGCGGCAGGCTTACTTCGCCCTGATCACGCAACCGCAACTGCTCCCGCGCCCACTGCCCGTCTCGCGCCATCTCTGCTCGCAGAGGCAAGGGATGGGTGCCCTCGAACTGCTCGCGGTCGAACGGCACCCCGGCTACGGTCAGCCGCTCGGGCATGGGCCGTTCCTGGCCGTACTCGGTGACGAACACATCATCACCGCGCCGGATGATGTAGCACCCAGCCGGATCAGCGGTCATCTGCTCCGGCGAAGCCTCTACAAAACTGGCCCGGTTCTCGTCGAACGCCCAGATTCTCATGCGCAACCCTCCCGGCGGGGCAAAGGATGGTAGCGTGAATGTGGCTGCATTGTGGTGAAGTGCCACGCTATTACCACCATACGCACACACAGCCGCCACAGTGTTGCCACTGTCTTACCAACTTCCCGCCACCATCGTTCCACCATGTCACCACCTTGTTACCGTCATCATTGCCACCATGCCGCCACCGTCTTTCCATACTGTTGCCACCCTTGCCGATGGCATCATGGGGTTGGGGCGGCATCGGGGGAGTTCTCTTGTGGTAGTTTGGGATCGGTATCTCTCGCCGCTTCTTCCTGCATAGCCCGGCGCTCTTGTTCGGCCATGCCTTTTGCGCAGGCTTGAGCGAACATTTCCGGCGTCATGCCTTGCTCCGCAGCGGTATCCATGTACGCGGCGAAGCGGGCTTTGAGTCCGGCCAACGGAGCCGCTAGCCCAGTCAAACTAAGGCCGTGCTCAAACTGGGCGGCATCCATGAAGGTGCTTTCAAACGTTGCCCAGCGGGGATCATCATCGCTGCGCTCCGGCTGAGTGGCGTCAGCCTCCTGCGCAGCCCGCAGTTCCGCCAGACGGCGTTCCAGCACCGCCATCGACTCCTCAATGCGCTTGCTCTCGTGCCCCAGCCTGCGCTCCGCATTCTGGGCAAGGATGATCCGGTTCAGGTTGCCCCAGTAGGTGTCGATCCCCTGGCGCTCCAACGCGGTAGCCGCAGCGCCAAGGTGTACGCCGGGCAGGCGGTCTAATTCCTCGGCGGTGGCTAGATCGCCTCGCTCCAGTGCATCTTCGCGCTGCACTGACAGCGTGCGGTGATCCCACCGCTCCTCCAATCCCGCCCGTTCCAGATGCTTGTTGCCGATCAGCGCCCATTGCTCGCGCCAGTAACGGAGCGTCTTCGGCCCCAATTTCCGGTCAGTGAAGTCTCTGCCTTTGACCTTGGAAAAACCGTCTGGCGTCAGTGCGCGTGGCGGCATGAGGAGATGCGCGTGGCTGCCGACAAGAGCCTTCAAGGAGCCATCCCAAGTCTTCGGATCGTCGCCGTGGATTGCCCAGTCAACCGGCAAGCCGTGCCGGTCAGCCACGCTTTGAGCAAGGTCGCGCACCATGTCGATTTCCTGCTCCTTCGTGAGTCCATGCGGCAGTGCCACGATGAACTCGTGTGCCAATCTCGCATCCTTCCGAGCCTCGGCGGCTTCGACTGCATTCCATAGTGCCTCTCGGTGACTCGCCCAGGACGGCGCACCGGGTGGCACAACGATTTCCGTGTGGCCGATCCGGCGCTTGCGCGAGTAGTCGTGCACTTCACCCGTGCGGTAGTCCGTGACAATGCCGCCACTGCGGTAGGCAGCGGCGGCTGTGGACGAAAAGCCGTGGCCTTGTTTGGCGGTATCCCGCTGTTTGCCCTTCTTGCCGCCGTCGCGGGATATGTAGTTCAGCTCCAGCCGATACATGCCGCCACCTCCATTGAAAACCTGTTGGCATCGCCTCCCCCATTGAAAGCAGCTTGAAGGGGGTCAAGGGGCACACCCCCTTGCGCAGGCGTCGCGCAGCGATGCGTAACTGCGCTGTTGCGGTTCCCGCAACAGATGAAAACCACCACCATCTTGGCCCCACACGGGACACACGAGACACAAGACAGATGATAACGCCGAAGCTCCTTTTTGTCCTCGATAAATGGCATTTAATGGCAGCATGTCCTGCGGATTGAAAACTGATTGGCGGCGCGTCCGCAGTTGCTCGCACGCCACGAGTGGCGAAAACTTTTTGGAATCAAGATATGGACTACAGTCCATATTAAATCAAAGTGTTAGCGCATCTTTAAGCCGTTGATTGAAAAGATTTTGCTGCTGCATAGAGGTAGTATGAGAACGAAAAAAGTATGGATAAGTTGCTTTGCCACCATGCTTATCACCCCTTGACTATGCTTCATTTCAAGCAGACATTTCGCTTTGAGACATGCCAAATGGAGCAGAGCAAAAGTGCAGCAAGCAGAGGAACAGAAGCGCGGCAGGGGAAGGCGTCCGGCAAGCGAGCTGACAGAGAAGCGCGAACGCGAAATCGCCGCATTGGCAGCGGCAGTGGCGAAACAGCAGCAGCGGCTTGAAGAACTGAAAGAGGCTCAGCGGAAGGCCCAGAAGGCCGCGCGGCGCACCTACCTGAATCAGCGCAAGTTCGCGGTCGGTGGTCTCGCCCAGATCGCCGGGTTGCTGGAGGCAGATGCGGGCTTCGTGCTTGGCGCAATGCTCGTCATTGCCGATCAGCGTGAACGCGATGGGACATGGCCTAGCTCAGTCTTCCTTGAATACAAGGCGCGTGGTGATGAGGTACTGGCCGCCCGTGCCGCCGCCCGCAAGGGCCGCAAATCCACTGGCGACGACGATGAAGACGATGACGTGGAGTTCGGCCCGGCAGCCCTGCCCATGCAGGAAACCCGCTATCAGGAAGGAGCGTAACAATGACAGCCATCACTCAGAGGCCACGCAGTATTCACGTTGAGATTGCAGACACATGGCCAAGGGTCGCTGTAGATATTGAAATCCGGGTTGGCAACAAACTGGATGACCAGCTTGTACTGCCATGCGGCCAAGTATTTGCGTTCCGGACTCAGGCAGGTTGTTCAAAGCCTTTGGGTCGCTACGTTATGCGTTGCCGCGAAGATTTGGACTCATTTGTTGGAATGCTGTGCAATGGCATCGCAGCGTCAGATGATGGTCTGATCTGTGTTCGTCCTGCGGGGAAGGGGCCGACTGACAAAAGTCGGAAAATTCGCGTTGCCGCGACGTTCAAAGGCGCAGGCCAATGGGGGGATGAGTCAGAGACCAGAGTGCACACGCTCACGGCTCCCATTAGCCAATTGTTCGAGCACGGGGGAAAACTGTTCGCCCCTCGGTGGCTGATTCGGCAGACATTGCGCAAGCGCACAGGTCAATGGCCCGCCACGGGCGGCGAAGGCGAAGGTTGGTTCGATAAGCGTCATCTGTGGCCAACTTTTCATACCTTTTTGGTCGAGTTCGATGCTCGCGAGCTTCGTAAACAAGAAAGAGGTGCATGACTATGGCTGCCGCCGATCCATCCATGCCCTTTTCGCCCTGCGATTCCGCCGCAGGCGCTTGCACTGATGTCAGCGTCGGAATCCTTGAGTGGATCTTCGGCCCGGTCATCGAGAAGCTGACAACCGGCGCAGACCCGGACACCGTTGATGCCTCAGTTTCCGTGCTGGCTTCAATCTTCTCGGTATTCAACAGCGGCCTGCTGGTTGTCGCCAGCCTGATCGTCAGCTACGTCGCCGTCATGGGCGTAACCAACACGGCGAACGAGGGGGAGGCGATGGGACGGAACTGGTCTTCACTCTGGACGCCTGTGCGGATCGTGTCAGGCGGAACCCGATTTTGGGCAAGGACACCAAGGAGCAGCACGCGATCCTGTTCGGCAACGTCCCTCCGGGTGGCGTGGCTCCGAACGTCAAGTTCGAGCCAGCACAGGTCGCGGCGGCGAATGCAGACGCGGCGCTGGCCGCTGCCGAGGGCAAGTCGCCTGCCGAGTGGCTATCTGACACGGATGGCTACGGCGCTTTGCCGACTGCACCTATCGGCGGTTACGACACCATGAGCACACAAGAAATGCTGCTGACCGAGGCAGGACGCCGGTTCGGCGACGCAGAGTGGAACAACAACATCACCAAGGTATCCAGCCGGGCACTCTGGTCGGATTACGTCCATGCCGTTGGTGTCGGCAATTACATGGCCGAAGCGGTTTACCGCAAGAAGGAACGGGTGGAAGCCCTGCTGGCCACTTACACGGCGCAGAAGCTCGCACGACAGCGCGAGCAGACTGCGGCAGCACATGATCGGGCGCAGCGCGGCGGCGTGTTGCGCAGCTCCAACAGTGGAGGGAAGCAACATGTTTGTGTTTCTGCACCCTGACGTAATGCAGCGCCTCTGCACAGAGCGAGAAGAGCGTCAGAGGTTTGTCCAGGCGATGCGATCTTGCCCTGGCGTGATTCTGGAAATGCTGCCGTTCGCGCCCAGAAAGCGCAGGCCGGAGCCTAGGATCGTGCTGATTCCATCCAGTTGCCGACGACAACGGGAGTACCGCCGCGAGGAACTGGTCATCTGTTGCGACCGATTTGATCTCGTCGAAAAAATCACGCTGCTGGCGTACATCTCGATGCTCCAGATGCGGATCGAGCAGGAAGTCATGGAGGGGCAGTAAGCCTACCCCTGCTGGGCTTTCATGATAGCGGCGGCAGCAACAGCCGCCGCTTCGTTGTCGGCAGCCTCACGCGCCCACCAGGCTGGCTGGGCTGCTGCACTCGACAGCGCCCCGGCTGCCCACATGGCAAGCTCCTTGTCGCCCAGATTGATAGCCTGAGTGAACACCGCACCAAGCTGCCGCAGCTCGTCGGCCAGTTTCTGATATTCGGCGGCGGTCGGCATCAGTCACCCCGGCCCTTTTTGACTCCCTTCGGCGCAACGCCTGCCGCAGCCAGTCGCTCTTCGAGGCTGGCAAGCTGCCGCTGAACATCGCCAGCCGTGGCAAGCTGGCCTTGCAAGTCGATCACCTGCTGCTCGGCTTTGGCGAGTGCAGCACGAGCTTCCCGCAGTTCGACCTCCATGCGCGTTGCGTGCTCCGCACGCTCTTCCAGACGGCCAGCCTTCAATTCCAGTGCCCGGTTCGTCTCACGCAACGCGGCAAGCTCCTCGGCACGGGCGGCGTCCTGCGCCTCCAGCCGGGCGATTTCCTCGGTCGCCTCGGCCAGTTCGGTCTTCATTGCGCTGACGCGGGCCTCGGCGTCCTTGCGCACCGCCTCGGATTCCACCCGCGCCTGCTGGGCAACCTCGGCGTAGATGCTGCGCACGAGGTCTGCCCCGCGTGCCAGCAGGGCGTCCGGCACTTCTACCGCAGCTTCTTCGCCTTTCTCGCGTCGAGCCTCCCAGTCGGCCAGCATCGGCTTGAGCGTGGTGAATGACCCGCCGACGCGCTGCTGGATCAGCCGGAAGGTGGGCTTGCTGCCTGCGGCGATGATGGCATCAGCAGCGGCATCCACCGCCTGTTGAGTGACGACCTGCTGCATGGCTGCCTCCTTTGCATCGCAACATCGTAACGTGTTACGTTATGATAACGTAACAGCGATGAAGGGGCAAGAGGAAACAGCCTTCGCTCCCTCCGGTCGCTGCGCGTCCGCCCGTGGACAACCTGCCCGCCCACAGCCCAAGGCTGTGGACGGCCCGCCGCTGGCGGGTACGCAGGTATGCCCACCGACTCCCTTGCTGGGGCTACTCGCATTTTTCAAATGCTGGATGGGCTACTTGCTGACGCCTCGCTGCGCTCGTTGTCGGCCAGCCGACAAGACTGGGAAGGTCGCGCCATACCCGCCTTGCCAACTGGCTCTACTGGAAAGCAGCCTGAGTGGCTCGCGGCGCGTTCTTGTTGCAGGCAGCAGGGTAGGTGCGAAATTGCACTGACTTGACCACCGAATTGCATTCGCATTGACCACTCGATTGCATGCGGTTTGACCAATACACGCCGTAGTGACGACCGGCCTAAGTCGACCCCAAGCTGCCGGTCGCGACAGGCAGCAACCGGCCAAAAGCGGTCGTTCGTAACGGGCCAATTTCGACCCAAAGCTGTGAGTGACTCCAATACAATGTCGTACTCTGTTTCAGCTTCCACGCATCGCTTTAGCCATCGCTTGATCAACATGATCCCGCCAGTCGCGGTCACGCTTATCGTTGTCTCGCAGTTCTAGTTCAATGGCACTTTCCAGGCCCTCTTTGCATTGGCGGAACCCGTCGTCCCAACCTTGTGCGTATTGGGGGTGTTGCAGATAGCGCGGCACATCCTTGCGAAAGCTTTCGAGCGCTCCCGCAGCTTGTCTGCCGCTGCTGCAACCCGCCTCGAAACCGTCAATAAAGGGGGCTGGATAACCCTCAGCCATCATCTGCTCGCGGGTACTTTGGCAGCCACCTAACAAGATTGCGACGAGGCCCATGGCAATCAGCGCTGGCCAGGCAGACAAGCTTTTACCTGGCTTGGCTGAGTAGTCGAACGGCATGCTTGTAGAACCGTTCATGCTGCATCTTCGCGCAAGCGATGCACTGCCTGCGGCACCGGTTCGGCAGCACTTGAGGGTGCGGGCCGATACAGCAGCCAACGGTAGCAGAGCGTGCAGATCAGCCAATCGAACAACAGCGTCCATAGGTTGTGCGAGAGAAAATGCGCGCCCTGCATCATCCGCCCGATGGAAAACAGCGTGCCCAACCCCAAGGCTACCGCCAGCGCGATGCGGGCGGTTCGCGGGCGTCGATCACGTAGCGCAAAAAACAACGCAATCAATGAAAAGCCGGCCGACGCATGGCCGCCCGGCCAGCAGCGGCCAGGGTTGTCTGTTGCTGCACGCTCACCGACCAGCGGGCTGAAGGCCTCTGTTCCACCGAATTCGCTCAGGCTCCATGGACATTGCATGGCGGTGAGCTTTTTCAACGGTGTAACGATGCTGGTCGATACGGCTAACGAGAGCACCAAATAGCCCAGCGGGCGACGCCAAGCACGCCATTTCACTAGCAGCAGGCTTAGCAGAAAGCCTGCGATGGCCAGTACGCCAATAATAATCACCGCTTGTTTGGCGCGGTCATGCAGGATGTCTTCCAGCCAGAAATTATGCCGCCCTACAAACCCCAACCCGGGCTCATAGAACAGGTGCTCCAGGGCGAAGTCCACGCCACTGGGGTCAAGTAATAGGAGCAACGCCATCAGCGCCATGGGAATCCCCAGGCCAAGACGGAAATCAAAGTAGCGGGTGATGCTGGGTGTAGGTGTTTCAGCCATGACTGAACTCCAGTAAGGACAATGTCTATGCAGTGCCAGGATTAGCGTTTGCTGAGCCCCTCGTCCGGCAAGGACGTGGGATGCCAGGCAATCAGCCGTTTCTGGAAGGCATGACTGGCCCCCTGGTAATAGGCGATATCACGGCGCAGTAAGCTGTCGCTGATGGAGCTTGAAGACTCATGGCTTCGCCCGAGTGCGTCGTCGTGCCGGCGCATGCCGCGACGCGGGCTGAGAATGGCCAGGTCGGTGCCATCGAACAGGCCCAGGTGCTGGTAATTACCAATCAGTGCGCGACCAGGTGCTCGGTCTTCGCGCAGCACGTTGCGGCCAAAGAAGGTTGAGCTGTAGTCGACATTCAGCAGGCCCAACAAGGTCGGTGCCAGGTCGATCTGGCTAGCTACCTCGCTGAACTCACGCGGCTCAAACAGTGCCGGGGCGTAGATAAACAACGGGATGTGATAGTTGGCCACGGGCAGGTCTTCATGGCCGGCGCTGCCCGCTGTGTGATCCGCCACGAAGACGAATACGGTTTGGTTGAACCAGGGCTTCTCTTGGGCCTGCTGGAGGAACTGGCCAATCGCGTAGTCGGTGTACTTCACAGCGCCTTCGCGGCCATCACCAGACGGGATGTCGATACGCCCTTCGGGGTATGTATACGGCCGGTGGTTGGAGGTGGTCATCAGTTGCAGGAAGAAGGGTTTGCCTTGGGCATGGTCAGCGTCGGCGACCTTGAGGGTTTGCTGGTAGATGTCTTCATCGGACATGCCCCAAGCGTTCTTAAACGCCATATCGCTTTCGGCCACGCTGCTCTGATCGACGATGCGGTAGCCATTACCACCGAAGAAGGCATTCATGTTGTCGAAGTAACCGCGCCCGCCGTAGATGAATACGCTGTCATAACCGAGGGCATTGAACTGCTGGCCCAGGCTGCCATAGCCAGACTCACGACCGATGCGTTTGACGATGGAGCGTCCCGGCGTGGGCGGTATGGATAAGGTAATTGCCTCCAGGCCACGGTCGGTGCGTGTACCGGTGGCGTAGAAGTTACTGAAACTCAGGCTGCGCTGGCGCAACTCATCCAGGTTCGGGGTCAGACCTCGCGTATCACCAAAGCTGCCGAGGTATTTGGCACTCAGGCTTTCGATGGTCACCAACACCACGTTCAGGGGCTTCGGCTGACCTGGGTTGTCGATCAGCCGGCGAATGTCCTGCGGGTCGCTGCCAATAAAGCGGGCATTGGCTTCACGCACTTCATCGCGCAGCAGGCTGCCCACGGCGTGCTCGGGCAAGGTTGTGTAGAACTGCTGGTAGTCCAGTTCGTTATTGCGGAAGGCAGCGAAGAACTGAAAGGGACCGTTACTAGCGAGCTCTCGCTGGTAAACATTGCCCCCCATGCCAAGCGGAAAATCTTGGCCAATGACCAGGCTGACTGTGCAAGCTGCCAGAGCAAGGGAGCCAAAGAATAATAGGGCTTTAGGCTTGGGCTGTGGCTCCGCATTCAGCGCTGAAGCCAGTGGTCGCATGAGCGCGACGGTGACGCCGATAGCCAGAACGGCCAGCAGTGCGAGTAGCGGATAGATTGGGTAGGACTCAAGAATATTGTTGATCACTTCCTCGGAGTAGACCAGATAGTCCACCGCGATGAAGTTGAAACGTACACCAAACTCGTCCCAGAACAGCCATTCGGCCACTGCAGTGAACAACATGGCAAACAGGCTGATGCTGGTGAGTGCATAGAGAGCGGCTCTGTGGGCCAAGCTTCGCCAGAGGCGATTCGGGCACAGCAGCAGATAAAGAGCCAGAGGCAATGCCGCATAAAGCAGGAAGCTCAGGTCATAGACCAAGCCGATGGCGTATAGGCGCAGCAAATCCAAGGCGCCTACATCTGCATCAGCCAAATGGGACAATAGCAGTACGCTACGTGTAATGAAGAACACCAAAAGCCAGCTCCCCAAGAGCAGACTCAGATATCTCGGTTGGGCGTATCGAAGCTGTGGCATCGTATGATCCTGCTGGAGTAAACGGGCCGCAGTCTGCTGGTGTGAGCGTGAGAAGCACGTCAACGGTATGTGAAAAAAGCGTCAATTCATGTGTAGAGATATCGCCTATGCGCATTCTGGTCATCGAAGACAATCGGGACATTCTGGCCAATGTGCTGGATTACCTTGAGCTCAAGGGGTACACCGTGGATTGCGCTCAAGATGGGTTGAGTGGATTGCATCTGGCCACTAGCCAACCCTTCGACCTTATCGTGCTGGATATCATGCTGCCTGGCATTGATGGGCTTCAGCTTTGCCGGCGCTTGCGAGAAGAGGCGCGAAGCGACACCCCCATCCTCATGCTGACTGCACGGGATGCTCTGGATGATCGTCTGCATGGTTTGCGCGCCGGGGCCGACGATTATCTGATCAAACCTTTTGCACTTTCCGAGCTAGTGGCTCGTATAGAAGCCATCCTCCGTCGTGCGCATGGCAAACGTAAACGCCTGCTGCAAGTCGCTGACCTGGTCTATGACCTCGACACCCTGAGCATAACTCGGGCGGGAAAGCCACTGAAGCTCAATCCGCTTGGCATGAAGCTGCTTGAGGTACTGATGCAGAGAAGTCCTGCAGTAGTGCGCCGGGAGTCACTAGAAGAGGCACTCTGGGGAGATAATTGTCCAGACAGCGATAGCTTGCGCAGCCACATCCATCAGTTGCGTCAGGTGATCGATAAGCCATTTCCTATAGCTCTGCTACATACCCAACATGGAGTGGGTTATCGATTGGCGGAGGATACCAATGCGCACTAAGCAGCCACTGCTGCGCCGTATAGTTGCGGCCTTCGTACTGATGACAACATTGGTAAGCGGCGTATTTGCTCTGGGTATAGTCGCTATTGTGCATTTGATAGAAGAGCATCTGGTTTCTGAAGGGATGTACCGCGAGCTTCAGGAAGTCCTGCAGAACGACCTGGGTAATGGTCATTCGCCTCGTCTGGACTCCAGCACGCGCTTCTATGCATCCAGCATCGCTGGGTACGCGATTCCAAATGAATACGCCAACCTAGAAACTGGATTCTCTGAGATCGTCGATGGTGACCAGGCTTTCTATGCCTATACGCAAATCATCAACGGCGAACGCTACCTGCTTGTGCAGGAGCAACATGAGTTCGAGGCCCGCGAGAAGGCCCTATTCAGTGTGGTGCTGGCCGGCTTTCTACTTTCGGTAGTGGGTGCCTGGGGCTTGGGGTTGGTGATGGCGAAGAGGGTAATGACCCCTGTGAGCAGACTGGCTCAGCAAGTGCGCCATCGCGAACAACTGCATCCACTGGCTCCACCGCTGGCCCCAGAGTATGCCGACGATGAGGTTGGGCAGCTGGCCGCAGCATTCGACAGCACCCTAGGCCAATTGCGCCAATCGCTTGAGCGGGAGAGGCTTTTCACCAGTGACGTAAGCCACGAACTGCGTACGCCCTTGATGGTCATCGCCACCTCTTGCGAGCTACTTGAACAAGCCCCTCTCGAACCCCGTCAGCGTGAGCAGCTCGCTCGAGTCAATCGAGCCAGTGAAGACATGCGAGATCTGGTTCAGACCTTTCTGCAGCTGGCCAGAAGCAACGACACTGTATTTGCGGCCAGTTGCAGCCTTCAGCAAATTGCGGACGAGCAAGTCAGGCACTGGGAACCTCTGATGCACGAAAAGGGCTTGGTCTTTGAGTGTCAAAGTGAAGGGCTGGATTCGGGAGCCTACAATCCGACCCTGCTCCGCACTGTGCTGGCAAATCTGCTACGTAATGCTTGGCATTACACGGACACTGGGTATGTCCGGTTGGTCGTCGAAACTGGCGCATTCCGCGTAGAGGACAGCGGGGCGGGCATTCCCGAGGATCAGCGCGAACAAATTTTTCGACCATTCGTCCGCGGTGAGCACTCGCGAGGCGAGGGATTGGGGTTGGGGCTCTCTTTGGTTAAGCGAATCTGCTCACACCAAGGTTGGACTATCAGCGTTAAGGAACTGCCCCTTGGTGGGAGTTGCTTTAGGGTTGTGTTGCAGAATCGCGTTTGACGCTTTTTTCACATTCTTTTGACGGGGCCATCATGGCCCCGCTTCTATGGTGGCGGGCATTCCCCAGGAGGATGCCAGGCCATGTCAAAAAACACCCCCATCGAGCTCGAATTTTCCCGCAAATATGATCACCAGCACTCCGTTGAGTATCTGAACAAGCATCAGGATGGGCTGGCTCGACGTTTATCACATTGGCGTGACCTGCAGGTGGCTCGACAGGCATTGCGACTCGCGGGTGAACCCAATCTGTTGTTGGACCTGCCCTGTGGTGCAGGGCGCTTCTGGCCAATGCTGGCGCAGAATAAGAATCGAGTCATTCTGGCCGCAGATAACTCGGCAGATATGTTGGCCACTGCCCGTGCTGGGCAGCCCTCCGAAATAGTGGCGCGCATCAAGACGTTCCAAACCTCTGCATTCGACATTGACCTTGGAGCCAACGCAGTCGATTGCATCTTCTGCATTCGGCTCCTCCATCACATCGAAGCAGCCGAACACCGTTTGGCCATCCTGCGAGAGTTTCACCGGGTCACGCGCGACAGTGTGATCATTTCCCTTTGGGTAGACGGAAACTACAAGTCCTGGCGGCGTCAGCGCCTTGAACGTCGCCGGGCTGCAAGGGGGCTGGAAGGAAAGAACCAAAATCGTTTTGTGGTCAGGCGCGAGGAGATCGAAGCAGAGTTCAAAGCGGCAGGATTCAGAGTCATTGGCCATCGTGATTTCCTCCCGGGCTATGCCATGTGGCGTACATACGTTCTGCGCAAGCTGGAGGATTAGTCGATGGGCATTCTGATCAGCCATTCGCAACCAGCCCCGCAGAGCACCGAGTTCGATCGCTGGTGGCATAGCCAAGGTGTGTGGGTAGAGCCCACAAACAAGAGGCGTGGGGGTGAAAGCGGTGTGCTGCTGTTGCAATCTCGTGATCCCACGCGTCCACAGCTCTATTGCAAACGCCAGGCTGGACATACCTATCGAACACTATTGCACCCCTTGGGGCAGCCCACTGTATTACGCGAGATAAAGGCATACAGGGCTTTTGCGCATCTGGGTGTTCGTGTGCCGAAACTGGTATACGGGGCCGCTCGCATGCATGCAGGGCAATGGCAGGCCCTGTTGGTCACGGAGGCCTTGTCTGGCTTTATTAGCCTAGAGCAATGGTACGGCACTCATACACCGGATCAGTCATTGCGGGGATTGGTTATGAACCAAGTCGCCTCAATGCTCGCATCCCTGCACAGAGCAGGCTGGCAGCACGGCTGCTGCTACCCGAAGCATATCTTCGTCAAAATCGCGCCACGCAATACCGAGCCTCCCGTTGTTGAAACAGCAATCCTTGATCTGGAGAAGAGTCGGCGACGTCTCCGAAGCAAGGATGCTGCGCGCCATGACCTGAGCCAGTTATGGCGCCATCGCGGGCCAATCCCGGAGCCTGATTGCATTCACTTGCTACAGGAGCACGGCCGGCTTTTGGCTAAATCTTGCCATGAAGCGGGATCTGCCAAATGAATGATTTGGAAGCTGCCGAACTAGATGCACGCTCGCTCAAGGGACAGAAAGGGTTGACCCGTGTCGTGCGGGCTCTGGGTTATTCGATTGCAGGCCTGATTGCGGCCTTTCGAGGCGAGGCGGCGTTTCGCCAGCTATTGCTGCTCAATGCGCTGCTCATCCCTGTGGCAATAGCTTTGGATGTCAGCAGCGTCGAGCGAGCGATACTGGTTTGCGTGCTCCTGCTCGCACTAATTGTGGAGCTGATTAACTCTGCAATTGAGGCGACAGTAGATCGGGTATCTCTGGAGGTGCATCCACTTTCTAAGCAGGCCAAGGACATGGGAAGCGCTGCACAGTTAGTTGCGTTGATTGTCATCGCAGTGGCGTGGAGCAGCATACTGGCCTAACGGGAAAGGTTTAAAGGCTGCTTCTGGCCGGGAGCTGCCGTCCGCGGAAGTCCGCCTTCGGCCAGTAGCAGTCATTGGCGAGCGGCATCTTCCAACCCGAAGGTATCGCGGCACCTCCTCTGCGGGGCCACGCTGGTTGTGTATTCCAGTGATGCTGACACCCAATTCCAGCGATTGTGACCCACCGCGCTGATGATTCTGCCTCGCCCCTAATAGCCACCTCGTTAGGTACTAGCAGGTTGCAACTACCTGCTAACTTGCCAATCCCTATGTACGCCTAATGTTTGTGCCAGTGGTACGCGTCTGGGAGGTGTGGATGCGTGTGGGTTAAGCCCATTGCAGATGCTAGATATTGACGAGCACGTCAGGTTTTGACTTAGTTCTTGTGTGAGTTGCTTCTTGCGGTAAGATAGTAATCAATTACTATCTTACGAGGAGTGCTCGTGGACACCCATCCAAAGCATCTGCCGGCCGATGAGCGTCGTGCCGTAACTGTCGAGTCCGTCGTGGCGCTTGCCGGTTCACAAAACCCAAGCGAGATAACCACTGCGGCTATCGCTAAACACATGAACTTGACCCAAGGTGCGCTGTTTCGGCACTTCCCGAACAAGGAAGCCATTTGGCAGGCGGTCATGGAGTGGGTAGCAGAGCGTCTATTAGCCAGAATCGATCGATCCGCACAAGGAATCGAGTCGCCCTTGGCAGCTATGGAGGCGATGTTCATGAGTCATATCGAATTCGTTGCTGAGCACCCAGGTGTGCCAAGAATGATGTTTGGTGAGCTTCAACGTGCCGAATCGACACCGGCCAAGCGCATGGTGCAAACCTTGATTCAGCGCTACGGCGAACGTTTGCATCGTCTCATCGAGAAAGGCAAGACCAGCGGCGAGTTGTCTCCCTCGCTTGACAACGAGGCGGCGGCAACGCTGTTCATTGGCACGATCCAGGGCTTGGTCATGCAATCGCTGTTGGCGGGTGATGTGGGCCGTATGCACCGCGATGCGCCGCGCGTCTTTGCAATTTATCGACGTGGCATAAGGAATGCGCAATGAAAAAATTACCCTTGCAAGGCCGCACCCTGGCGCTGCTTGCCGTCATCATTCCTTTGCTGGTGCTTTTTATTTATGTCGGTCTGCGATCAGGGCCGCTCGCCCCGGTCGCTGTGACGGTGTCAAGCGTGGAATCACGGGCTATCACACCGGCGCTGTTCGGCATCGGCACGGTGGAGGCTCGCTACACCTACAAGATCGGGCCGACGTTTGCCGGGCGCGTCAAACGCCTGGAGGTGCATGTAGGCGACCAGGTCAAGGCCGGACAGGTGCTCGGCGAGATGGAGCCGGTCGACCTCGATGCTCGGGTGCGCTCACAGGAGTCGGCATTCAAGCGTGCGGAAGCGGCTTTGCGCGAGGCAGAAGCCCGGCAAGCCTACGCGCAAACCCAAGCGCGCCGCTACGAGCAATTGTTAGCGGTGCGCTTTATCAGCGAGGAAATCGTCACCACCAAGCAGCAGGAACTGCAGATCGCCGATGCCGCCCTATCCGCCGCTCGGGAAGATATTGCCCGGGCACGCTCCGACCTCGAAGGACTCGTCGCGCAGCGGAGTAATCTGCGCCTGATCGCGCCGGTCGACGGTGTAGTCGCTGTGCGCGATGCCGATCCCGGCACGACCATCGTCGCGGGCGAGGCCGTGGTGGAAGTAATCGACCCCAAGAGTTTGTGGATCAATGCGCGCTTCGACCAGATCAGCGCATCGGGGCTGGCTGGGGGGCTGCCGGCTCGTATCGTCCTGCGTTCGCGTGGTGGCCAGACCTTGAAAGGTCGCGTGTTGCGGGTGGAACCCAAGGCCGACGCGGTAACCGAGGAAACGCTTGCCAAGGTGACATTCGATAACAAACCAGAACCTTTGCCACCGGTGGGTGAATTGGCCGAAGTCACGGTTGACTTGCCGGCGCTCCCGGCCGCTCCACTGATCCCCAACGCTGCCGTCCAGCGTGAGGGCGACAAAGTTGGTGTCTGGCAAATCGTGGATGATGATCTGCATTTCTCCCCGGTCAAGCTCGGCACTTCCGACCTCAATGGTTACGTGCAGGTGCGCGAAGGGCTCAAGAATGGGGACCAGGTTGTGATCTATAGCGAAAAGGCACTGACGACGCGCAGCCGCATCCATGTTGTCGACCATATCCCAGGAGTGTCACGATGATCAGCCTGGCCGGCCGCGACATTCTCCATGCCTGGGGAAAGTTCGTCTTCACCGGCATCGGTCTGGGTCTGCTGATCGGGGTCACCTTGGTCATGGCCGGGGTGTACCGGGGCATGGTGGACGACGGCAAGGCGTTGCTCGACAATAGTGGCGCTGACCTTTGGGTGGTGCAAAAGGATACTCTGGGTCCTTATGCGGAGTCGTCCAGCCTCAACGATGACGTGTATCGCGCCATTCTCGCCATGCCGGGAGTCGCCCAGGCAGCGAACGTGACCTACCTGACTATGCAGGTACGCAAGGTCGAGAGTGATGTACGCACCATGGTGGTCGGCATCGCGCCCGGCGCGTTGGGGGCTACACCTGGATGGCCTCCTTATCTCGTCGCTGGACGCCAGATCACGCGCGGTCACTACGAGGCAGTGGCCGACATCGCCACCGGCTTCAAACTGGGAGATCGTCTTGCCATTCGCCGTAATCATTACACCGTCGTTGGGCTGACTCGGCGCATGGTGTCTTCCAGCGGCGACCCGATGGTATTCATTCCGCTCAAGGATGCCCAAGAGGCTCAGTTCCTCAAGGATAACGACGCCATTTGGCAAAGCCGGCGTCGCACCGAAGCCAACCCGGCCTTCAATAGACCCGGTGTTCCTGGTTTGCTGGATGCCGTGATTGCTTCACAGAGCACCAACGCGTTCGTCAATGCAGTGCTGGTCACTCTAAAACCTGGTCATGCGCCGGACAGGGTTGCCGAATCCATCCGACGCTGGAAGCGTTTGACGGTCTACACACGGGCACAGATGGAAGACATCCTCGTCGGCAAGTTGATCGCCACGTCGGCCAAACAGATAGGCATGTTCTTGGTGATTCTGGCCATCGTTAGCGCGGCCATCGTCGCTTTCATCATCTACTCGCTGACGATGGACAAAATCCGCGAGATCGCGGTATTGAAGCTCATCGGCACACGCAACCGAACTATCGCCGCGATGATCATGCAGCAGGCGCTCGCCTTGGGGGTGATTGGCTTCGTGGTCGGCAAGATCACCGCCACTTTCTCAGCCCCCCTGTTCCCCAAATATGTGCTGCTCACGCCAATGGATTCCGTGACCGGTTTTTTTGCCGTGCTCGTGATTTGCGTGCTGGCCAGCATCGTCGCCATTCGCATGGCACTCAAGGTCGATCCGGCCGAAGCGATAGGGTGACCCCATGATTGGAAAAGGAATCCGCATCGAAGGCCTAAGCAAACGCTTTGGCAAAGGTGACACGGCTGTCTACGCGTTGAAGGACGTGAATATGCAGGTTGCACCAGGTGAGGTGGTCGGATTGGTCGGCCCTTCCGGCTCGGGCAAGAGCACGCTGCTTAAATGCCTGGGTGCGGTGATCGATCCGAGCGACGGCCGCATGACGCTGGGTAATGAAGTGATATACGACGGCGGTTGGCAAGTTCGTGATCTGCGCGCCTTGCGGCGCGACAAAATTGGTTTTGTCTTCCAATCGCCGTACCTGATTCCGTTTCTCGATGTCACCGACAACGTGGCCCTGCTGCCGATGCTTGCAGGCGTCGCGAATGCAGAGGCGCGAGCGAAGGCATTGGAATTGCTTACGGCGCTTGATGTGCAACACCGAGTTCACGCCATGCCATCGCAACTCTCCGGTGGCGAGCAGCAACGGGTTGCCATCGCGCGCGGATTGGTTAACCGCCCACCGGTGATCCTGGCGGATGAACCCACCGCACCTCTCGACAGCGTGCGTGCCATGGCGGTGATTCGCATCCTCAACGACATGGCTCGGAAGTTCGAGACCGCCATCATCGTCGTCACTCATGACGAAAAAATCATCCCCACTTTCAAACGCATCTACCACATCCGCGACGGAGTGACCCATGAGGAAGCTGGTGAAGGGCGGGAGTTCGAATGAGAGAGCGTTTGTATTACAGGAGAATTTCATGAACTGAATCGCCCCGGCTTTCCTAGACACTGTTGAGCGGCTGCTTTTGGCCGGTTGCTGCCAATTGCTACCGGCAGCAATGGGGCGGTCTCTGCCTCCGCGTCTCTGCCGCCCGCTGTTCAAGTCGAATGCAAGCGGGTGGTCAGCATCAATGCAATTGCCTGGTCAGATGAGTGCAATTTCGCAGTAGGTATGGCTTTCACCGAGAACGCGCCATATCGGGCGATTCTGGGCGCTTCTCGTCGGATTCCAGCGAAGGGGCAGGGTCAAGGGGTTGGTGCGGCCCGCAGCCCGAAGGGCGAGGACACGGCCCCTTGACGCTGAACCGCAGCGGACAGCCTGTGCGAGTGGGGTAAGGACGAAGGGCGCAGCCCGCCACCCTGCCCCCGAGCCTCACGGCGGCGAGTGGCCCCCGGCAGGGCCGCCGGAGGCATATTGAAAACAGCCGACGCCAAGTAGCCCCTGTCATTTTTAAATGACGAGTAGCCGCAAGGAGGCCGGTGGGTAACGGCTTGCCGTTATCCACGGGCGGACGCGCAGCGACCGGAGGGAGCGAAGGCTGTGGGGAACTCGCTTGCGAGTTATCCACAGTGCTCTGCTGGTAGAAGAAGAGTAGAAGAAAGGTAGAAGCGAAAAAATGCTGCTTTTCTTCAATTAACTCAAATACTTGCAAATGGTGTGCGCGATGCCATCCCGATAAAGCGCGACGCCATCCCGATAAAGCGCGATGCTATCCCGACGAGGGCGCGACGCTATCCCGATGAAAAACGTCCCACTTTGTGAGTCTTTGGCGGAACGCTATGCCACTGCCTCCGGGAGCCACAGAGCAAGCTGCGGTTTGCCTCGTGTGCTGTCCTCGACCTTGTGGGCCGTGATGATCTCAAGCCGCTCCAGCTCGCGCACAGCGCGGGCTAAAGCGTCGCGGAAATCACGCATCCGCCCGCCGTATTCCATCTTGCCCTTGAGCCAGTCCAGTGCGTACCGCTGTACTGGGTCAGCGGACGTGGCCACCAGCCGCTGCAATGTCTTGGCCATGTCCTGCCCGCGCCCGATCTGCATCCGCTTGTCCCAGTCGATCAGACTGTATTCCCGATTGCCGAAAATCTCTACCCAGCGGGGATCTAGGCTGTAGCTGTACGTCTCGGCCTCGTCGTCGTAGCTGAAGGCCGCGATGATGCGGAAAGACACCGTTTTGCCGATGCTGTACCGGGTCGAGCCGTCCGGCTTCTTGGCCTCAAGGAACAGTGTGGCCTCTGTCAGCGCCTTGATACGGCGATGTAGCCATTCGTAATCGTGCTTGCCCGTGCTGCGCTTGAGCCTGCGCAGCAGCTTGGCGCGGTTGAGCGGCACTGATGTGCCAAAGCGGAACGGCTGGGCGAAGGCGATCAATGCCATGATGAGGTCGCCGTCTGCTTCGTCCAGTTGCTCCCCGGTGTACTCCAGCACGCAATCCCGCCGCGTCACCATCACAGCTTGCCGATGGAATTTGCGTTTCCCTCGTGCGATGGGAGCAATGAGGCTTGATCTGTTCAGATGGTTTGGAAAGGCTCCAATATCGAAGCCGGGCAAGAACATCTGGCGGGGTTCATTTGCTGCTCGCTGCTCTGCCTGCTCTGCTACTTCGGCAGCTTTCTGCTTGATCCACGCCAGCGGATCGCGCTTGGGCGTGGCTGCTGCCAAGCCAGTATCCAGCAAACTGCCCATGCTGCGCATCGTCAAATCCTGACCCTTGGCCTGCGAGATTGCGGCGATCAGGAATGGACAGCGTTGTTGCTGGCAGTACGGGCGGCAGCGGCCTTCTGTCCAAGCCAGGTATCAATCTCGTGCTCCAGCCATCCGACAACCCGCTTGTTGATCTGGATGCATACCGGGAATGTCGGATCATCGCGTGTGATCCGCCAGAGCGTTACGTCGTTGATACCGCCAAGCTTTTCGCAGACGGCCTTGCGGCGTAGAATTTTCATCGTCCCCACCTCCTGCACATTGAAAGTCGATGCAGGAAGTTTCAGGCGACGACCCGGCAGCGGTCACGGACTCTCAGAAGGGAATTTTTGCAGGAAAAAATCCGACAGCAGCGATGCGGGTCAGGCAAGTGATGCGCGGGCCTCACTCCAGGTAGCAGCGGCCAAAGTGTATATGGAAGTGACTACAAGATGAGCAAAAACAGAGGCAATGCCGCTTCTATGAAAGCTTTCCAGCCAGATTTTAGGTTTAACGTCTAAATGCGCGGATATGAATGGACTCGCTGCGAGATTAGGCATCTATGAGCGCACACGGTAACGACTGGCTTGAGCAGTTGGATCGGCATTTGGCATCGCCCTGCTTGGCATGGCTTCTCGGCGCTGGGGTTAGTTATGGGGCGAATATTCCCCTGATGTACCCACTCACGGCTCGTGTGCGCGAACTCGCGGCGGGCAATGAGCATGAGCAATTGCTGAACGCGCTGTTCGATGAACTCCCTGGTGATACTCATATTGAACATGTGCTAAGCCAGCTCGGCGACTACACGGCTCTCGCCACGCGCACAGCGGCTGGCTCCGTAAACATTGCAGGTCACGCCTACGACAAGCGGCAGCTCACATCCACCCACGAACAGATACTGGAGTGGATCGCCGACACGATCCGTTGGGGTATCGTTCCTGCCAGGAATGGGGCCGCCGCCGTGGTTGGTAACGCGGAAAACTCTTTAATCCGGATTAATGACCACAGCGACTTCATACGAGCGCTTTTCCATACGTCTCAAGCAGGGCTTCAAGACCGCCGAAAGCCCGTTCGCATTTTTACGACGAACTACGACACCCTCATTGAGGACTCGCTCGCACTGGCAAGCGTACCTTACTGGGACGGATTTACTGGCGGCGCGGTAGCCTTCCGGTCTTATCGATTTGGAGATGAGGAGCCCAAAAGCGGCATCCGAGCATGCGTCATAAAAATGCACGGATCGATTGACTGGCATCTGGGTGACGATGGGAAAGTCTGGCGGGTCAGAAGCTTAGACACATATCCGAATCGCAACGGCCTGATCCTAATCCACCCGCAAGCAACAAAGTATGCAGCGACTCAACGCGATCCCTTCGCAGCTCAGTTTGATCTCTTCAGGCGCGCGCTCTCCACACGAGACGACAATGTCCTTGCCGTGTGCGGTTACAGCTTTGGTGATGATCATATCAATCAAGAAATAGAGCTGTGCATGGGGCGGATGGATAGCAGAACCACCCTCATTGCCTTTGCTGAAGAGAAGGATGACCAGATGCCGCAGTGTTTGACCCTATGGAGAAACAGCTCTTGGGGTGCACGGGTATTTGTGGTGACACAAAACGGCATCTATGTGGGCAACGAAGGACCATTGCATCCACCGGAAGAAGGCAGTTCGCACAAATGGTGGACATTCGCCGGCGTCACAAAACTGCTTCGTGACGGTTCGGAGAGCTTCCTATGAGCTCACCATTTGAAGCAGTTGCAGACCTGAAAGTTGGAACCGTAGTCGAGGTATCCGGCTCAACCGTTAAGGTTGAACTCTCCGGCGATGTATCTGAGCTAACACGCAGCTATGGGGGGCGCGTTTACCCCATCGGGCAAATTGGCAGCATCGTCAAGGTGCATTTTGGGCGCCGACTTGTTTTCGGCTTCGTCACATTGCTCAGGATGAAATCAGAAGAGCTGGCCGAAATGGCAGTTGCACCAATCCCTGCTGATGCTGACCAGCGAATGATGGAAATCCAGCTGTTCGCAGAAGGGGTTTGGAGCACAAGCCAGAGTCTCCTTTCCTTCTCAAGGGGAGTATCCACATACCCCCTTCCGCTCCAAAACGTCTACTTACTCACCAGAGAAGAAGCTGGACTCCTATATCAGTCAGCAGAGGGGCAACGCCCAGAGGGACCAAATCCGCTGATTCCATTTGCAACCTATGCCGGAGCTGATGCAGCCCAGTGTCGAGCGAACATCGACAAAATGTTCTCCCTACATACCGCAGTCTTGGGGTCCACTGGCTCAGGCAAATCAGGCGCAGTTGCCGCATTACTGCACAGCATCCTGGAACATGTGCCAGCCCCGAACACCACTTTCACTCCCCGGATAGTCATGATTGACCCCCACGGAGAGTACGGTCGGGCATTCAATGATCGAGCCGTGGTCTATCGTGCATACGACCCTATCGGGAATGATGAAAATTTAGGACGACCGATCAAACTACCCTACTGGTTGATGTCTGCCGAAGAGTTCCGCCTGCTGGTAATTGGAAAGACAGAGTTCGAAGCTACCTCTCAACACAACATCGTCTACAAGGCTCTGACCCATGCCCGCATGGTTGCAGCAGGCATAGTGGACCCCGCACCAGGTCAATATGGCTGGCCAATTCCGACTGATGGCCGTGCGCACGATGAACCAAGGCCCAGCCAGGGAATAGACGAAGAAAGAATTATTGAATTTGATCGTGACAAACCCCGCCCGTTTTCGCTGATAGAGTTCGTCAATCACATTGAGTTTGTTCAGGCAGCACGCCCCCATCAAGGAGTAATGCAGCGCGTCACTGATACAGACTATGCGAAAGGTTTCAAATCGATTCTGGACAAGCTTTCAGTATTGCGGCGCGACCCTCGAATCAGGTTCCTCATGAGCGAATGGCAGCCGGCAGATACGCTCAGTGCACTTATCGGGCAGTTTGTTGGCAGTCTGACTGATGAGGCAAACGCGCACCGCGACCTACGGATCATTGATATCTCTGGTTTACCCAACGAGGTTGCGGGACCTCTGGCCGCTGTTATTGCTCGGCTTCTCTTCCAATACAAGCTCTACCAGACCTTAGCGGAACGGCAACGAGATCCCATTTTGCTGGTCTGTGAAGAGGCCCACCGTTACGTCCCAGATAAAGGGGAGGCAGAATATGCGGCCGCACAAACAGCTGTGCGTCGCATCGCACGCGAAGGGCGTAAATACGGTATAGGTTTAATGCTTGTCAGTCAGCGCCCAGCAGACGTTGAAAGCACTGTCATTTCTCAATGCGGCACATGGCTGATTTTGCGTTTAACTAACGCCACCGACCAAACCCACGTAGCACGGTTCCTGCCAGATGGGCTTTCTGGGATGACCAAAGCACTGCCAACCTTGGCCCAACAGGAGGCTCTGTTCGTTGGCGAGGGCGCAGCTCTTCCGGCAAAAGTGCGAGTTCGCAGCCTTCCCGAAAACAAACTCCCACGATCTGAAAGCGTGAGCTTCGCTAACGGCTGGTCCACAGCCCGCCTTGAACAGGGAGATCTCGACGTGATCGCCTCGCGAATGGCTGGCCAACCTGACGCCTAATTGCTCGGATTTTAAATACGGACAACGCGGTGGACGCTATCAACTACTGTCGGGGACGTATAGCGCTGCAGCCTGGGCGTATCACCAAGCCAGCCGGGTGGTGTATGCGAAGAGAATTGCTCTCCCGCGTACACCACTCGATGGTCTGAGTTGATGGTCGCAAAGGCGAACTAGCCACTACCCTCGGCTAGTGTCGAATCCCCGCTGACGATCCCCGTAGGACTTGGTCGCTTTCTTACACAGGTAGCTGGCTCGTTTGAACAGATCATCCAGCTCATCGCCCTTGCCTCGACGCTTTACTCGATCGATTCGATACTCAGCATTCTTCGGGATGTGCACCAGCCCCCTGACGCAGTCGACATGTTGTCCCAGCGCACGTGCCCAGGACTCTTCTATACGGCTGATCATGTTCACCCGTTCTGACCCAAGACGCCCAATGCCGTAGTAGGCATCGCGGTTCAACAGGATCAGCAGGTGATAATGCTGTCGGCCTCCCTGACCGATCTCTCTCGACCAGACGTACCGTACTTTGCAGCCACGCGAGTAGCTACGCTCAGCCACCCGCCCCTGGTGGTACTGAATCTTCTTCGTAAACGATTCGAAGAACCGGCTGATGACCCGGTTCGTATAGGCGTAGTCGGGTAGCTCGACACCCTGAGGCAAACGGAGATCCACCCTGTAGGCCAAGACCCTCGGATACTCAGCTAGTGCCAGATCGACGGTGCGCTTGAGATCAGACAGGTATTCCCGAATAAAGGGGCCTACTTCGATCTGTATGGGAAAGCCCTCGAAGGTATCCCCGTAGTGCAGATGGAGGTTGGGATTATCAGGATGACGGAGTGGGTAGCGCTGGGTGGTTTCGGTATCGTTGAGCATGGTTATGACCTCTCATGGTTGAGTTTCATAAGCCATGCCTGCGGAGTTTTAATTTACTGGATACCTTTCCCTGCCTGATCACCCTCGACTGGATGCTCGGTGACGAAGCTCATCCGCGATGAATGGGTAGCTGGTCTCCCGTGGTGAACTGATCGTGTTGCTTGGTGGTTGGTAGATCCCCCGGATAATTGCCCCTTCAGATAGTGCTTCAGTGCCAGATGATTAAGCCCCTCCAGGTACATGGGATCTGGTCGGTGATGCTTGCTACTGCACGGTTAGTGAGGCAAGAACCCTTCGGGTAG
Source organism: Pseudomonas fluvialis (assembly GCF_002835605.1). NCBI lineage: Bacteria > Pseudomonadati > Pseudomonadota > Gammaproteobacteria > Pseudomonadales > Pseudomonadaceae > Pseudomonas > Pseudomonas fluvialis. The sequence goes on from NZ_PIYS01000006.1 coordinate 64,097, forward strand.
GAATAGCTAGTAAAAGCATACTACCCACACCGCAACTGACAGCTCCGGCTGGCTCGGAAAAATCCACCTCAATCGTCCCGCCATAGCGGCAATTTTTGCCGACTTCGGATTTCGGAAATAAATCAAGCCGAAGAGGCCTGAGCCAAATATCGGAACAGAGACTGTCGGGGCGGTGGGAGCGACACCGCCACGACTTGCTATGACGTGCCGAACGGCCATGGACTGAGCAGCGGCATAAACGCCATGACCAGCCGAAGCCGATCATGGCGCAGGTGGCGGTTCTAGCTGGCCATACTCAGATGGCCAATCGGGCGCGTAGCAGCACCCTCTGCTTGGTCACGCTCCTCAATCCTGGCCAGAATCCAGTCGTGCACCTCGCTATCGACCCAGCCGACGCAGCGGTCGCCCAGCGATACCGGTTTCGGGAAGGTGCCTTCCGAGATGTACTTGTACAGGGTCGACCTAGACAGGCCAGTAGCAGTGATCACGTCTTGTAAGCGGAAAATTCGCATCAGCAGGGCTCCTCTGTATGTCCCAGAGGATCTGCAAGGGCAGTAAAAAAACACTTACCCCTTGGGCAGGGCCTGAAGACCAAACCTGTGGCGGTCATCTATCTCCAGATCAGCCTCCTGCTCGTAAAGTTCGCATACATTCCACGGCTCATATTTCACAACCACGCAACCATATCGAGGCACGGGGCTAGGCTTAACCAAGACTGCCGTAATTCTGGGACATAGCGTTGGTATAAGCTGGATTCGCACTCCACCATTTTTCCAATCGGGCATACCCATGAGCACTGCCTGAATCCTTCTGGCGCGCTCAAACGCCAGAAAAGAAAAGTGCTCGATGACACGCAACCAATGCCCCTCATCAATGCTCAGGTCACCGCTAACTCTGCCACGCGGCCTTTGGAAATCATTGCCGATCAAAGCCTCAAGCTCTGCCGCTAAATCCGCACCCAGCAAACGACCGGGCGCCTTCCAGGGTCTGGATAAAAGAAAGGATGCGTATCCATCCAGTCGATGCCAGAACACATCAAAGTCCGCATCACTTAACCGCTGAAAGTAGTCCCTCAAAACCGGCTCAACACCTCCAGCCACCCGGATCACAACCTCCCGTGGCGCCTCAGTTTCTTCGTCGATAACGACAACACCGCCCCTATCAACACCCGTCCCGAGCAGTGGATGGGATAGGTCGAGAACGTAGGACGATCTGACCCTCACCCCCGTAAACAGACTCCTAGAAAGTCCCGGCGCATAGCTGCGGATTACCCCCATATCCATCAGGCGCGTCACCTGAGCCTTCAACCGGAACTCAGTCATTCCTGTCAGTTGTCGCAGATCAGCCATCCCAAGCTCGTCCACAACACCAAACTCATTTGCATGACTTACCAGCACGGCAAGTAACCACCGGTTAGCGAGGCTCAGTTGGTCGCTTTTCATTCTGACCGGAGGCTGCTTATAGCCGATCCTCTTCTCCGCCTCCTCATCGCAACCCTCGCGGGAGCGCAAGTCAGTGATCGGCATCAGAAGATGATCGATGACCTGCAGACAGTCCGAAGGGCAACTTACTGCAGAAGACTTCAAGCGTTCGCGGATCTCGGGCGAGATTTCATAGCTACGCGACGGCCGCCCCCGCCCGCAGCTCACCTTCTTTACGACTAGGTATGAGTCAGCCGATGCCAACCTGGAGACGGCTCGCATCACAACGCGTGGAGGCATACCCACAGAGTCTGAAAGCTCTCGCACCGTCAGCGACACAGCCTCACTATCCTGAAAGCGCATCGAAAATGACGCGAGAAACAGCCTTTCCTCAGGACCAATTGTGCTTGTTTTGTGCCGCAGCAGCGCCATGTGCATAAGCATGAAAAACCGTATTTATTTCGTAAATTTACTCTACCATAATAATTTACGTGATAAATATCGATTTTATAAACGCATTAGATAACGTTATTATTTACTATCGGTAGAATTTCAGAGCAGCCAGGGTGCTGCGAGCTCGATTGGGGAGGTGCACGTTGGGACGTCCAAGAAAGCCCGGCCTTGAATGGCTAGACCCGGAAAATGCCAAGCAGCACCTTTGGGCGCGAGACTACTTGCGGGTTAAGGGCTTCGAGGGTCTTGACGCCGACCAAAGCATTTCCTGGAAGGATCTGCTCCGCCTTGGCCAAACACTCGAAAAAGAAAAAAGGGCACGCGAGCTGTTCCGCGACATGAAGGACGCATGGCGTCAGGAGAAGAGCAGGAGCAAGAAGAAGGAAGAGGGCTACCGGCCCTGCCTGTTTACCCTCAAAGGCACCACCAGAGACGACCTGCAACGAATGGCCAATGAGCAGGGAACAGACGCCACAGCCCTACTAGAAAAGCTGATTGAAAAAGCCTACAAAACCCATCTTAAGAAGCAGCAGAGAGCACAGCAGCCGAAGCAGCCGAAGCAGCCGAAGCAGCCGAAGCAATCTGCAAGCACAGATTCGCCGTACCAGCGACTAAGCGCGCGGTGTCGCTAACTGCGGCTGGAAGTACAGGCTACTCCCGCGTGCCAGACCAGCCAGCCCCGGATGGTCCTTGGCGACCTCGGCCTCGATCGGCTCCGCTTGGCCCGCTACGCTCAGGGTGACCCGGGTGATGGCGCCCAGCGGACGGATATCGCGAACCTCGCCCTGCCGGTGACCTGCCTGCGCCTGGCGTGACAGGCTGATCTCATGGGGACGGAACAACAGCGGCGGCGCACCGGCCTCGCCATGCAGGCGGTTGGCGTCACCGAGGAAGTGATAGACGAAATCGCTGGCCGGCTGATCGTAAACCTCGGCGGGAGTGCCAATCTGCTCGATCACCCCCTTGTTCATCACCACGATGCGATCCGCCACCTCCATGGCCTCTTCCTGATCATGGGTAACGAACACGCTGGTCAGGTTGACGTCCTCATGCAGGCGCGCCAGCCAGCGGCGCAACTCCTTGCGCACCTTGGCATCCAGCGCACCGAACGGCTCATCGAGCAGCAACACGCGGGGCTCCACCGCCAGGGCGCGGGCCAGGGCAATACGCTGACGCTGTCCGCCGGAGAGCTGTTCGGGGTAGCGGTCGCCGAGCCAGTCGAGCTGCACCAGATCGAGCAACTCATGCACCTTGCGCTTGATCTCTGCTGCACTCGGACGCTGCGCTTTGGGCTTCATGCGCAGGCCGAAGGCGACGTTGTCGAACACCGTCATATGGCGGAACAACGCATAGTGCTGGAACACGAAGCCCACATTGCGATCACGCACATCGTGCCTGGAGACGTCCTCGCCATGGAACTCGATAGTGCCGCTGTCTGGCGTTTCCAGCCCGGCAATGATGCGCAACAGGGTGGTCTTGCCGCAGCCGGACGGGCCGAGCAGCGCCACCAGTTCGCCGCTGTGGATATGCAGGTTGATCTGCTGCAAGGCCTGAAAGGTCAGGAAGCGCTTGCTGACATTGCGAATTTCAATACTCATGGCTTATTCCTCGCCAGCACGGGCTTTCAGGTAGTTGATGCGTGATTCGCTCCACTGCTTGAGCAGCAGGATCAGCAGCGCCAGCAGCAACAACAGGCTGGCGACGCTAAAGGCAGCAACGTGGTTGTATTCGTTGTAGAGAATTTCCACATGCAGCGGCAGCGTGTTGGTGTAGCCACGGATATGCCCGGAGACCACCGATACCGCGCCAAACTCGCCCATGGCCCGCGCGGTACACAGCACCACGCCGTAGATCAGCCCCCATTTGATATTGGGCAGGGTCACATGCCAGAACATCTGCCAGCCATTGGCACCCAGCAGGCGGGCGGCCTCCTCTTCCTGGGTGCCCTGTTCCTGCATCAGCGGGATCAGCTCGCGGGCGACAAAGGGTACGGTGACAAACAGGGTGGCCAGAACGATCCCCGGTAGGGCGAAGATGATCTGGATATCGTGCTCACGCAGCCAGGGGCCGAAGAAGCCCTGGGCGCCGAACAGCAGCACATAGATCAGACCGGCGATCACCGGCGACACCGAGAACGGCAAGTCGATCAGGGTCACCAAGATGCTCTTGCCACGAAACTCGTACTTGCTCACGCACCACGCCGCTGCCACGCCGAACAGCAGGTTGAGCGGCACCGAGATGCCCACCGCCAACAAAGTCAGCTTCAGCGCACTGATGGCATCGGGCTCGAAGATCGAGGTGAAGAACACCCCGACGCCCTGCTTGAGGGCCTCGGTCAGCACCACGAACAAAGGCAGGACGAGAAACAGCAGAAACACCAGCCAGGCGCTGATCACCAGCAGACGGCGGCCCAGGGCACTGCCGCGACGGGCAGCGTTGTTGACGGCACTGGCCGTCAGGGTTACAGATGACATACCCGGCTCCTTATGAATGGCTGATGCGCCGCTGCAGCAGGTTGATCAGCAGCAGCAAAATGAACGACACCACCAGCATCAGCACGCCGATGGCGGTCGCTCCGGCGTAGTTGTACTGGTCCAGTTGCACCATGATCAGCAGCGGCAGGATTTCGGTTTTCATCGGCATATTGCCGGCGATAAAGATCACCGAGCCGTACTCACCAACCCCCCGGGCAAAGGCCAGGGCGAAGCCGGTCAGCCAGGCGGGCAGCAACGCCGGCAGCAATACATGGCGAGCGACCTGCAATGGCTTGGCGCCCAGGCAGGCGGCGGCCTCCTCGACCTCGCGGGGGATATCGGCCAGCACCGGCTGCAGGGTGCGCACCACAAACGGCAGGGTGACGAAGGTCAAGGCCAGAGTGATGCCCAGCGGGGTGTAGGCGATCTTGAAGCCCAGGGATGTGGCGAACTGGCCGATCAGACCATTAGGCGCATACAGCGCGGTCAGGGCGATACCGGCCACCGCCGTGGGCAGGGCGAAGGGCAGATCAATCATCGCCTCGATCACCTTGCGCCCGGGGAAGGTGTAGCGCACCAGCACCCAGGCCAGCAGGGTACCGATCACGCCATTGATGATGGCCGCGAGAAAAGCAGTGCCGAAGCTCAGCTGCAGGGCGGCGAGCACCCGCGGCGAGGAAATGATTGCCCAGAACTGCTCCCAGGTGAGCTGGGCAGCGTGGACGAACATGGCACCCAGGGGAATCAGCACCAACAGGCTGAGATACACCAGGGTGTAGCCCAGCGTCAGCCCGAAGCCGGGTATGACGGGGGAAGTACGACGAGACATAAGACCTCAGCGGCATGCGTCAAGCTGCAAGCGAGCAGTACACGCCACGGCGACAAGCCCGCTTGCAGCATGGGGCCTGTCGCTGGTGGCTGCGCTTAGCGGGCCTGGTAGATCTGGTCGAAGATGCCGCCGTCATCGAAGAACTTCGGCTGCGCGGTTTTCCAGCCGCCGAAATCCGCATCGATGGTCACCAGCTTCAGGTCAGAGAACTGCTCGCTGAAGTCCTTGGCGATCGCCTGATTACGCGGGCGGTAGAAGTGCTTGGCGGCCAGGCGCTGACCTTCATCGCTGTACAGGTAGTTGAGGTAGGCCTCGGCTACCTTGCGGGTGCCCTTGCGGTCAACGTTGGCATCCACCACGCTCACCGGTGGTTCGGCCAGGATCGACAGCGACGGGGCAACGATCTCGAAGTTGTCACCGCCCTCTTCCTTCAGCGCCAGGAAGGCTTCGTTTTCCCAGGCCAGCAGCACATCGCCGATGCCGTTGTTGACGAAGGTGATGGACGAGCCACGCGCTCCGGTGTCGAGCACCGGAACGTTCTTGTACAGCTTGGCAACGAACTCCTTGGCCTGCGCTTCGCTGCCGTACTTCTGCTGGGCAAAGGCCCAGGCGGCCAGCAGGTTCCAGCGCGCGCCGCCGGAGGTTTTCGGGTTAGGCGTGATCACTTCTACGCCCGGCTTGACCAGGTCATCCCAGTCCTTGATGCCCTTCGGGTTGCCCTTGCGCACCAGGAACACGATGGTCGAGGTATAGGGCGTGCTGGCATCCGGCAGGCGCTCCTGCCAGTTCTGCGGGATCAGCTTGCCGAGCTTGTACAGCTCGTCGATATCCCCGGCCAGGGCCAGGGTCACCACGTCGGCGCGCAGACCGTCGATCACCGCACGGGCCTGCTTGCCCGAGCCACCATGGGACTGCTGGATGGTTACGGCTTCATTGCCCTGGGCTTGCCAGTGCTTGTTGAAGGCCGCGTTGAATTCGGTGTAGAGCTCACGGGTCGGGTCATAGGACACGTTGAGCAGAGTCTGGGCAGCGGCAGGGCCGGCGATCAGGGCACTGGCCAGAGCAGCCAGGGCGAAACGGCGAAGGGTCATGGTAAAGCTCCTACTGGGACTAAAACGGGGTTGGCGTTCAATGGGTCGACGGCGCAGGCATAAACGGCTCTGTGCTCGGGTACGCGACGTGTTTCATTGCACGCCCTCCGGTGGTCCGGTCGGGCAATCTTGCTTACGGAGTAAGCGGGTTTAGCTGGGCTTGCTGCTCGATGCGTTCAGGCGGAATTTCTCCTTGCGTTCAATCTGCACCACCTGGCCGTTGTGCACGGTGATTTCCACCGAGCCAAACTTCAGCCCCTGCAGGGCCGCCTGGATTTCACGCAGAATGCTCGCTTCGTCCTGACCTTCAAGATTTCGCAGGGTTGCGCTCATTTCTATGCTCCTTGAAAAGCCACTGAAGCGGAGGCTGATGCCCCTCATGGGTGGCCGTGGAGCGGATAGTAGGGATAATCCAATATTCTTAAAAATATCATTTCAGAACATTTATATTCTTTTTGGAAATATGCAGCCACCCTGCACCACAACACCTGCTTAGCCGACAAAAGAATAAGCAAATAAATTTTTATTCTTTTTTGATAATCCTGTAGCCCTCCTACACTGCCCCTCCTCGTCACGCACAGGAGGCGCAGCCGATGCGCGATCAAGCGATTCGTTATCTGATAGTCCCGGGCTGGCAAGGGTCTGCCGAAGACCATTGGCAGAGCCACTGGCAACGCGTACTGCCGGGCAGCGAACGGCTGGAGCAACATGACTGGCTTACCCCACGGCGCGCCGACTGGGTCGCCGCGCTGGATGCCTGCATCGCCCGCGACCCCCGCCCCACCCTGCTGATTGCCCATAGCCTGGGCTGCATCACCGTCGCGCACTGGGCTGCCAACGCCCCCGCCGAGCACCTGGCCCGCCTGCGCGGAGCCCTGCTGGTGGCACCGGCCGATGTGCAACGTGCCAGGTGCCCGGCACCGCTGCAGAACTTCGCGCCTATCGCCCGTCAGCGGCTGCCATTCCCCAGCCTGCTGGTAGGTTCGGACAACGACCCAGCCGCCAGTGCCGAGCGCGCCCGCGAACTGGCCAGCGACTGGGGCAGCCAGGCCGTCATCCTCCCGGCAGCCGGGCATATCAATGTGCAATCCGGGCACCAGCGCTGGGAACAGGGCTTTGCTTATCTGTACCGCCTGCAAACCCTGATCGAACAGCAGGCCCGGCGCCGCGCCTGAGGAGTCCCCGTATGCCCCAGCTGCCCCGCACTGCCCCTGCCCCTGCCCCTGCCC
>NZ_PIYS01000006.1:71615-110465 GCF_002835605.1 Pseudomonas fluvialis
CTGCCCCTGCCCCTGCCCCTGCCCTGTTGAGTTTTCCCGAGGCAGAAAAAAATGATCAGGAATCATTTTTAACGTCGCACAGCGACGGCCCGCAGGGGGGGCGCCATGGATGGCAGCCCCTAAAAAGCCCATTGAGCATTCGTGCCAAGGCACTGGTGTTCATTGATCCGCGCTCACGGCAACTGCTCGAGCAGGTCGAACAACTGGCCGGCGACTGCGGGCCGATCCTCATCGAAGGGGAAACCGGCACCGGCAAGGAACTGCTGGCCCGGCATATCCACCGGCTCAGCGAGCGCAACGGGCTGTTTGTTACCCTCAACTGCAGCGGCCTGAGCTCGCAACATGCCCGCGCCGAACTGTTCGGCTATGCCGCCGGAGCCTATCCTGGCAGCCTCGGTAGCCGTGCCGGCTGGTTTGGTTCGGCCAACGGCGGCACGCTCTATCTGGATGAAATCGGCGATTTGCCGCTGCCCTTGCAGGCCGATCTGCTGGCCGCCCTGCAGAGCGGGGAAATCACCCGGGTGGGCGCCCATCAGCCAACCCGCGTGCAGCTGCGTTTACTGGCCGCCACCAGCATTGATCTGACTCAGGCGGTAGCCGCCGGCAAGTTCAACGAGTCCCTCTACCACTACCTGAGCAAGGCGCGCCTGCCCCTGCCGCCACTGCGCGAGCGGGTTGGCGATATCCTGCCAATGGCCGAGTACTTCCTCGGCCTCTACGCGCAGCGCCTCAAACTGCCGCTGCCATTGATCAGCGAAAGTGCCCAGCAGCACCTGGAGGCCTACTACTGGCCCGGCAATACCCGCGAGCTGGAAAATGTCATTCACTTTGCCCTGCTGGTCAGCCAGGGCGAGTACATCCTGCCGGCGCACCTCAAGCTGAGCGCGCCCATCAGCCATCTGCCCAGCCTGCTCTACCACCTGGAGCAGTGCCAGCAGTCCGCCAGTCAGGCGCACCTGCTGGCGCTGCAGGACTGGCTGCAGCAGCGCCTCCAGCCACCGCACACGGCATCCTGCCCTGCGGGCTAGCGCCGCTGCGCCGACCACAGCGCGGCACGGCCGTGCTGCAACAGCTTGCAAACTCTCCGCCATTGAGTCGGCATGCACCCGCGCCTAGATTGGCGCATGCAGCGCAGGGCTGAACCGAACAGCGCAGCGGCAAGCATTCAGGCGGCATCCCACACAGGGGCCGCTCACTTCGACAGTGGAGAACCTTATGCGCAAGTCTGTGCACATGGCGGTACTCGGCCTGCTCCTGGCCGGTCTGGCGGGTTGCGATGTCGCCGAGCAATCGGCGCAAAAACTGGCTGAACAGGCCGAGCAAGCCGTGCGCGAGGTAGCCCGCGAAACCGTCGATGAAACCCTCAAGGAACTCAACAAGCAGGTCGACGAGGTTCAACAATCGACCCAGGAGTGGCTGGGCAAGCCCGCTGAGCAGCAGGATGCGCAACCAGCCGAAGCTCCGCGGATAGATTCTGCCGAGCATCCCGGCGAACTGCCCATCGAGAGCTGAAGCCCCTGCGGCGCGCAGCCCGCGCTCACAAGCACCCTCGCCGCTCAGCCGGGCTTGCCGGGACAGCCCGCGCGACGACTGTCGCGCAGGCCGTTCACGCACCGCGCCCGGCACCTCCCGTCACGGATAGTCGCCAGCCACGGCCCGCTCAGGCAGCCTGCCAGACACCCCGCCAAAACCGCCATCAGCAAACGCCGCTGAGGCGCTGGGCTGCTCACTCATATGCTAAATAGTTATTTAAAAGTGAAAATAAATTCTTTTTATGCTCTATGAAAACTACTTAGAGTGTCCCTCAAGCCGACAGCGGACCACCGCATCGGGCCCATGACAGGGGCTCCTTGTTACCGCTGAAGCTGGCGCACCCCGCGCCACCGGCTCGAGCCCCTTTGCAGTGCATATCACCGCACAGACCTGCATTTGGAGCATCGAGCATGAACAAGTCCACCCTGGCTCTGGCCATCAGCCTCACCACCCTGTCCTACCAGGCCAGCGCTGCCGGCTTTATCGAAGACAGCACCGCCACCCTGAGCCTGCGCAACTTCTACTTCAGCAACGACAACCGAGAGAGCCAGGACGAGGTCGGCCGCAATGCCGCGCGTAACGGCCAGCAGGAAGAATGGGGCCAGGCCTTCCAGCTCAACTACAGCTCCGGCTTCACCCAGGGCACCGTGGGCTTTGGCCTGGATGCCATCGCGCTGGTCGGCGTCCAGCTGGACTCCGGTGGCAACGGCAAGGCCGGCAGCGACCGTACACCAGGCGCCCTGTTCCCCCGTGACAGCGATGGCCGCGCGGTAGACAACTACGCCAAGGGCGGGGTGACCGGCAAGGTCCGCCTGTCCAAGACCGAAGCCCGCCTCGGTACCCTGCAGCCCAAACTGCCTGTGGTCACCTTCAACGACGGTCGCCTGTTGCCGCAGACCTTCCAGGGTGGGCAGATCACCTCCAACGAAATTGACGGCCTGACCCTGATCGCCGGCCAGCTGGAAAGCACCAAGACACGGAGTTCCAGCGACGACATCGGCCTGCGCATCGCCGGCGCGGCGCTGGTCAACGGCCAGCAGGCGGACAGCAACGCCTTCTACTTTGCCGGCGGCGACTACAAGCTGACCAAGGACCTCACCGCGCAGTATTACTACGGCAATCTGGATGACTTCTATAAACAGCACTTCCTCGGCCTGACCCACAACTGGGTCCTGCCGGTAGGCGCACTGAAAAGCGACCTGCGCTATTTCAGCAGCGCCGCCGACGGCAAGAACGCCAGTGCCGCCGGTCGCGCCGAAGGCTACCGCAGCAGCGGTTTCTGGAAAGCCGGCGACAGCCATACCGGTGAAGTGGGTAACCGCACCTGGAGTGCGCTGTTCACCTACAGCCTGAGCGGCCATGCCCTCAGCGCCGGTTATCAGCAGGTATCCGGCGACAGCGCCTTTCCCTTCCTCAACCAGGGTGATGGGGCCACCGCCTACCTGATCACCGACCGGCAGATCAGCAACTTCGCCCGCGCCGGCCAACGCACCTGGCTGGCCGAATACGGCTATGACTTCGCCAGCGCCGGCCTGCCCGGTCTGAAAGCCACAGTCACCTACCTGAACAGCGACAACATCCAGAATGCCGGCGCGGATCAACAGGAATGGGAGCGCGACTTCCGCCTGGACTACACCCTGCAGCAAGGTGCCCTCAAGGGCCTTGGTTTCTCCTGGCGCAACGCCAGCCTGCGCAGCGAAGCCACCAGCGATACCGACCAGAACCGCCTGATCGTCAGCTACAGCCTGCCGCTGCTCTGACAGAACCGCGTTATCCGTCAGCAGAGCACAACTCACTCAAGGAGCACACGCATGACCATCCGCCTCGGCGACATCGCCCCCGACTTTGAACAGGACTCCAGTGCCGGTCGCATTCGCTTCCACGAATGGCTGGGCCATAGCTGGGGGGTGCTGTTCTCCCACCCGGCCGACTTCACCCCGGTATGCACCACCGAACTGGGCTTTACCGCCAAGCTGCACGAGCAATTCGCCGAGCGCGGCGTCAAGGCCATTGCCCTGTCGGTTGACCCGGTGGATTCGCACCTGCGCTGGATCGACGACATCAACAAAACCCAGCAGACCCAGGTCAACTTCCCGATCCTCGCCGATGCCGACCGCAAGGTTTCCGGTCTGTACGACCTGATCCATCCGAACGCCAGTGACACCCTCACGGTGCGTTCGCTGTTCATCATCGACCCGCACAAGAAGGTGCGCCTGATCATTACCTACCCGGCCAGCACCGGACGCAATTTCCACGAGATCCTGCGGGTGATCGATTCGCTGCAGCTGACCGACAGCCACAAGGTCGCCACCCCGGCCAACTGGCAGGACGGTGATGAGGTGGTGATCGTGCCATCGCTCAAGGATGAAGACGAGATCAAGCAGCGCTTCCCCAAAGGCTATCGCGCCGTCAAACCCTACCTGCGCCTGACCCCGCAGCCCAACCGCTGAGGACTGAAGAGGCTGGTCGTATCCCTGGGCGGCAGCCCGAGCCTGACGTCACGCAGCCATATCCTGCTGCAGCGCGCCATACACTGGCTGCAGCAGGGCGGCGTCGAGGTCAGCAGTTTCCAGGTGCGTGACTTCAATGCCGAAGACCTGTCTGAGCACAGCCAAGTGTTTCCTGATATCAAGGTGACGCCTCGATCTGCTCCAGCCAGTGCGACAAGCTAGCCGCAGACAGCTCGCCCAGGTGGCTGGCGCGTAGTTGGCCGTGCCTATCGTAGAACAGGGTGGTCGGCAGCATCCGCGAACCGACCTGCCCACCCAACTGCCCAGCCGGATCCAACAGCACGGGCAGTGACTGCAAGCCGGCCTCCTCGATAAAACGTCTGACCACCTCAGGCGACTCCCCCTGGTTGACCAGCACAAAACGCACCTGCGACGCCGTGATATGCGCCTGTTGCAGCACCGGCATCTCGCGCCGGCAGGGCGGGCACCAACTGGCCCACAGGTTGACCACCAGGGGCTGCCCCCGGTAGTTGGCAAGTCTCTGCGGCTTACCACGCAGGTCCTGCAGGGTCAGCGCAGGCAAGGACTGAGCAGCAGCCTGCCTATCCAATAGCCAGTGCCCAGCGGCCCAACTCAGCAGCCCCACGCCCAGTCCGGCCAGCAGGGCCACACGCAGGCGTGGGGTGCGCCAAGCCATTAGCCCTGCTACGGGCAAGGCCAGGCCGATACCTGCCCAGGCAGTAAACCCACCATCACGCAGGTCGATGATTTTCCAGGGCTGCGCCGCGTACAGGCTCGCGTACTCCAGGACAAAGGCCAGACGGGCGCCCAGCAGCGCCAAGAGAAATAGCAGGAAAAGCTGCGCCTCGGGATTGCCACCCCGTTTACGCCCCAGCCACGCACCAACCAGACTCGCCAGCAGCAGGCTGGCCAACAGACACAGATGAGCCAGGCCCAGCGCCAACGGCCCGAGATTGAGGGTCAACATGCGCTCCTCCACGACAGCCCTGAGGCACCTTAACGCCTGCTGCTAGCTGACGCACAGCCATGCGTTGTTGCAACACATGAGCCGCAATGAAAACACCCCGCGCAGGCAACCTGCGCGGGGTGTCGGGTATTGCGTTACCGGGCCTGGACGGCCCGGTACGGGTGGGGCGAATTACATCATGCCGCCCATGCCACCCATGCCGCCCATGTCCGGCATGGCCGGAGCGGCCTTGTCTTCCGGAATGTCGGCAACCATGGCTTCGGTGGTGATCATCAGCGAACCGATGGAAGCCGCCGCCTGCAGCGCAGTACGGGTGACCTTGGCCGGGTCGAGGATGCCCATCTCGATCATATCGCCATAGGTATCGGTGGCGGCGTTGAAGCCGTAGTTACCCGAACCCTGCTTGACCTTGTCGACCACTACGCTCGGCTCGCCGCCGGCGTTGGAGACGATCTGGCGCAGCGGGGCCTCGACGGCACGACGCAGCAGCGCGATACCGACGTTCTGGTCTTCGTTGTCGCCTTTCAGGCCTTCGATAGCCTGCAGGGCGCGCACCAGGGCCACACCACCGCCAGGCACCACGCCTTCTTCGACGGCTGCGCGGGTAGCGTGCAGGGCGTCTTCAACGCGGGCTTTCTTCTCTTTCATCTCGACTTCTGTGGCAGCGCCGACCTTGATCACCGCAACACCACCGGCCAGCTTGGCCAGACGCTCTTGCAGTTTTTCCTTGTCGTAATCCGAAGTGGTTTCTTCAACCTGCTTACGGATCTGTGCAACGCGGGCTTCGATGTCAGCCTGAGCGCCGGCACCGTCGATGATGGTGGTGTTGTCCTTGTTCAGCACGACGCGCTTGGCGTTACCCAGGTGCTCCAGGGTGGCGCTTTCCAGCGACAGGCCGACTTCTTCGGAGATCACGGTACCGCCGGTGAGGATGGCGATGTCCTGCAGCATGGCCTTGCGACGGTCGCCGAAGCCCGGTGCCTTGACGGCAGCGACCTTGACGATGCCGCGCATGTTGTTGACCACCAGGGTAGCCAGCGCTTCGCCTTCCACGTCTTCAGCGACGATCAGCAGCGGACGGCCAGACTTGGCAACAGCTTCCAGCACCGGCAGCAGTTCGCGGATGTTGGAGATCTTCTTGTCGACCAGCAGCAGCAGCGGGCCTTCCAGCTCGGCCACCATGGTGTCCGGCTTGTTGATGAAGTACGGCGACAGGTAGCCACGGTCGAACTGCATGCCTTCGACGACGGACAGTTCGTTTTCCAGGCCCGAGCCTTCTTCAACGGTGATCACGCCTTCCTTGCCAACCTTCTCCATGGCTTCGGCAATGATGTTGCCGATGGATTCGTCGGAGTTGGCGGAAATGGTACCAACCTGGGCGATGGCCTTGGTGTCGGCGCACGGCTTGGCCAGTTCCTTGATCTGCGCGACGATGGCCGCGGTGGCCTTGTCGATGCCGCGCTTCAGGTCCATCGGGTTCATGCCGGCAGCGACCGACTTCAGGCCTTCGTTGACGATGGCCTGGGCCAGTACGGTGGCGGTGGTGGTGCCGTCACCGGCGGCGTCGTTGGCCTTGGAGGCAACGTCTTTCACCAACTGGGCGCCCATGTTCTCGAACTTGTCTTTCAGTTCGATTTCCTTGGCCACGGACACCCCGTCCTTGGTGATGGTCGGAGCACCGAAGCTCTTGTCCAGTACCACGTTACGGCCTTTCGGGCCGAGGGTGGCTTTGACGGCGTCAGCCAGGATGTTCACGCCAACCAGCATTTTCTTGCGAGCGGAATCGCCGAATTTGACTTCTTTAGCAGCCATGTTCTTGAACCTCTGTGGAATTCGTTAAATCAGCAAACGGAGTGGGAAGGCGCTTAGGCTTCCAGGACAGCGAGGATCTCGCTCTCGCCCATGACCAGCAGGTCTTCGCCATCAACCTTGATGGTGTTGCTGCCGCTGTACGGGCCGAACACCACTTTGTCACCGACCTTCACGGCCAGCGGGCGGACTTCGCCGTTGTCCAGGACTTTGCCGGTACCGACGGCGACGACTTCACCCTGGTTCGGCTTCTCGGCAGCCGAGCCCGGCAGCACGATGCCGCCAGCGGTTTTGGTCTCTTCTTCGCTGCGACGGATTACGACGCGGTCATGCAGAGGACGAAGCTTCATTGTCGATCTCTCCTTGGAGGTTGTTGCTACGGCCGATGCGTGCATCGGCGGGTTAGTAAATACCGGCGCTGCCGGTGGCGACGGGCTACACCCATCGCCGGAATCAACCTTGCCAGGTGATCAGCCACCTGGCGGTGACAGCTAGATGCGGGCGGGGAAATACATTTCAAGGGCCCGGCAGAAAAAAATCACGAATCGCGGCGCTGGTATTCGCCCTCGATGACCTGCGGACGCTGCGCCGAAGCATCCCGCGCGCCGGCCAGGTCATCGGCGAAGGCACGCTGCCGGGCCGCCTGTTCCTGTTGCTGACGCTGCAAGCGGCCCAGTAGCAGATGGCGGCTAAATGGCAGCACGCAGAGCAGCCCGAAGAGGTCACTGATGAAACCCGGCAACAGCAGGAGCAGTCCGCCCAGCGCCAGCAACAGGCCATCGAACATTTCCCGCTCCGGCAACTCACCACGTGCCAGGCGCTCGCGGGCACGCCAGGCCGTGGCCAGACCGGCTACCCGCAACAACAGGATGCCCAGCACGGCGCTGAGGATAATCAAACCGAGGGTCGGCAATACGCCAATGGCACTGCCCACCTGAATCAACAGCGCCAGTTCCAGCACCGGCAGCAGCAACAACATGAACAGCGCACTTCGCATCGAGAATGTTCCCTTGTGGTCTGCGCATTACATGAGGGCGCGACTGGCCAATATCAAGCAAGCAACCGACAGCCGGCATCACGCGGCACCAACAACCGCAGGAACACTACGGGATTCCGTCAAGGGCATTTCTCGGGCATGCTTGCGCACCTGACGCTCACCTAGCCCGTGCCTTGCCCAGAAGCCGCTCCAGCGGACACCGACAAGGCTGAAACCAATGCTGTACTCGGGGGATTACCACATGCAACTGCAAGACAAAGTCATCATCATCACCGGCGGCTGCCAGGGTCTGGGGCGCGCCATGGGGGAATACCTGGCGGCTAAGGGTGCCAAACTGGCGCTGGTCGACCTCAACCAGGAAAAACTGGACGAAGCCGTGGCTGCCTGCAAGGCCGCCGGTGGTGATGCCCGTGCCTACCTGTGCAACGTCGCCAACGAAGAGCAGGTGACCCACATGGTTGCCCAGGTTGCTGCCGACTTCGGCGCCATCCACGGCCTGGTCAATAACGCCGGTATCCTGCGCGACGGCCTGACCATCAAGGTCAAGGACGGTGAAATCAGCAAGATGAGCCTGGCCCAGTGGCAGTCGGTGATCGACGTCAACCTGACCGGCGTGTTCCTCTGCACCCGCGAAGTGGCGGCGAAGATGATCGAACTCAAGAACACCGGCGCGATCATCAACATTTCCTCGATCTCCCGCGCCGGCAACATGGGCCAGGCCAACTACTCCGCGGCCAAGGCCGGCGTAGCGGCCGACACCGTGGTCTGGGCCAAGGAGCTGGCACGCTACGGTATCCGCGTCGCCGGTGTGGCTCCGGGCTTCATCGAAACCGAGATGACCGGCAGCATGAAGCCGGAAGCCCTGGAAAAAATGACCGCTGGCATCCCGCTGCGCCGCATGGGCAAGCCGGCCGAGATCGCCCACTCGGTGGCCTACATTCTGGAAAACGACTACTACACCGGTCGCGTACTGGAACTGGATGGCGGCCTGCGTCTGTAACCGCGCCCTGCCCCGCCAGCACAAGCCCGCCGATCCGGCGGGCTTGTGCGTTAAGGCCAGCACTCAGCGCAGTTCACTGACCGCCAGGCGCAGCCCCAGGGCAATCAGCACGCCGCCCATCAGCCGGTCGAACCAGTGCCCCAGCCGGGCAAAACCGGCGCGCACCCGAGCCTGGCCAAACAGGCCCGCCACCAGACAGAACCACAAGGCCGTGGCTAACGCCAGGTACAGCCCATAGCCAGCCTGCACCGACAGCGGCGTCTGCGGGTTGATCACCACCGTGAACAGCGAGAGAAAAAACAACGTGGCCTTGGGGTTCAGACCATTGGTCACCAGCCCGGCGACAAACGCCCCACGCGCGGAACGCCCGGCGGACTGGGGCATCTCCGGCAAGGCCGCCGGACGGGCGCGCAGCGCCTTGTAGCCGATATAGATCAGATAGCCGGCCGCCAGCCACTTGAGCACATTGAACAGCCACACCGACTGGGCGACCAGCAGACCAATCCCCAACAGCGAATAGCCAACATGCACGAAGATGCCGCAACCCACGCCCAGCGCGCACAGGGTTCCGGCGCGCCGCCCGTGAGCCACGCTTTCACGCACCACCACCGCAAAGTCCGGCCCGGGACTGGCCACCGCCAGCAGATGCACCAAGGCCACGGTGGCAAATTCTGTCCAATACATGCATCCGACTCCTGACCCGCCACACAATGAGCGGCTACTGTATGCCCTCCTATCCGATGCGCAAAGGTACAGTCCATGCAAAACAGCCTGCAGGCGGTCTTTCTCGACCACGCTTCGCTGGATCGCGGCGATCTCGATATCACGCCGCTGCAGCAGGCCTTTCAGCGTCTCGACCTGTATCCGCAGAGCAGCCCGGCACAGGTCATTACCCGCCTGCAGGGTGCCCAGGTGGCCATCATCAACAAGGTGGTGGTGGATGAGGCCATCATGGCGGCCTGCCCGCAGCTGCGTCTGATCCTCCTGGCGGCCACCGGCAGCAACAATGTCGACCTGGCCGCCGCACGGGCACGCGGCATTGCCGTGTGCAATTGCCAGGGCTACGGCACCGCCTCGGTGGCCCAGCACAGCCTGATGCTGCTGCTTGCCCTGGCGGCACGCCTGCCCGACTACCAGCGTGCGGTGGCCGACGGCGCCTGGCAGCGCGCCGAACAGTTCTGCCTGCTCGATTACCCCATGGTCGAACTGGCCGGCAAGACCCTGGGCATCCTCGGCTACGGCGAACTGGGCCAGGCCATGGCGCGCCTGGCCGAGGCGCTGGGCATGCGCGTACTGCTTGGGCAGTTGCCCGGTCGTCCGGCCAGCCCCCGCCACCTGCCGCTGGAACGGCTGCTGCCGCAGGTCGACGCGCTGAGCCTGCATTGCCCGCTAACCGCCCAGACCCGCCATCTGCTCGGTGCCGCCGAACTGGCCCGCCTCAAGCCGGGGGCTCTGCTGATCAACACCGCCCGCGGCGGACTGATCGACGAACAGGCGCTGGCCGACGCGCTGCGCCGCGGTCATCTCGGCGGCGCCGCTTGCGACGTGCTCAGCGAGGAACCGCCCCGCCAGGGCAACCCACTGCTGGCCGGTGATATCCCGCGGCTGATCATCACCCCGCACAATGCCTGGGGCAGCCGTGAGGCACGCCAGCGCATCGTCACCCAGCTGCAGGAAAATGCCCTGGCCTGGCAGCAGGGTCAGCCTTGCCGGCTGATCAACTGATAAACTGCGCGGCTTTTCAGGAGGCCCCATGGATCCGCGAAGTGAAGTACTGCTGCGCCAGGTTGACTACCTGCAAGGCCCGCTGCTGCTGGCCGGGCTGCCTGCCGACGAACTGCTCGGGCAACTCGCGCAGGCCCACGGCTGGAGCTGGCATGCCGGACAACAGCAGTGGCTGGAGCAGCACTACCCAGGCCGCTGCAGCTTCGCCACCACGCCTCCGGCCATGACCTGGCAGAGCGCAGTCCTGTTCCTGCCCAAGGCGCGCGACCTGGCCGACTACCTGCTCGACTGCCTGGCGGCCAGCCTGCCACATGGCGGGCAACTGCTGGTCGTCGGTGAAAAGCGCGGCGGCATCGAACGCATCGGCAAGCGCCTGCTCGCCTACGGCCAACCGCGCAAGCCGGACAGTGCCCGGCACTGCCAGTTGTGGCTGGTCGAGATTACCCAGGCACCAGCCATGCCGGTACTCGACGACCTGGCCGAGCCGTTTACCCTGGATATCGACGGCGCACCGCTGCAGGTGATCAGCCTGCCCGGTGTGTTCAGTCACGGGCGTCTGGACCGTGGTACGGCTCTGCTGCTGGAGCACCTGCACCAGCTGCCCGCTGGACATCTGCTGGACTTCGGCTGTGGCGCGGGGATTCTCGGCGCCTGCCTGAAACGGCGCTATCCCGACAGCCGGGTGACGCTGCTCGACGTCGACGCCTTTGCCCTGGCCAGCAGCCGGCTGACCCTGGCGGCCAACAACCTGCAGGCCGAACTGATTGCCGGCGACGGCATTCATGCCGCGCCACGCGAGCTGGCCGCCATCATCAGCAATCCGCCCTTTCACCTCGGCGTGCACACCCATTACCAGGCCAGTGAGACGCTGCTCCGCGAAGCCCGCCAGCACTTGCGGCCTGGCGGCGAGCTACGCCTGGTGGCCAACAGCTTCCTGCGCTATCCGCCGCTGATCGAGAGCCACCTGGGGCCCTGCCAGACGCTCGCCGAGGCCGACGGCTTCCGCATCTACCGCGCCTGTCGCCCTTGAACTTGCCTGGCCGCCCGCACTGCGGCACAATCGCCGCCGTCCTAGGGGAGTAGTCTCCCGCAGCACGGCACAGGTGCCCGCTGCAGGGCCTGCGTCAACATACTTGGCCAACCGGCCATGGCGCAGGCGACACCGTGCCGCAATGGCCCGCACGGGTTTGACAAGACCTATGACACGCACATCCGGCCCGGGGCGGGCGGATGCGACGTGTCATAGCCGATTGTCACCCGCCCCTGGAAAATCCCATGCTCGAATCCCTGTTGATCCCCACTGCCATCGTTGCCCTCGCGGAAATCGGCGACAAGACCCAGTTGCTGGCCCTGCTGCTCGCCGCGCGCTTTCGCCAGCCCTGGCCGATCATCTGGGGCATCGTGGTCGCCACCCTGGCCAACCACTTTGCCGCCGGCGCCCTGGGCAACTGGGTAGCCAGCCTGTTCAGTGCCGCCACCCTGGCCTGGGTGCTGGCTGCCTGCTTCGCCGCCGTGGCGCTGTGGACACTGATCCCGGACAAACTGGATGACGAGGACAGCCCGGCACTCAACCGCTACGGCCCGTTCCTGACCACGCTGGTGGCGTTCTTCCTCGCCGAAATGGGCGACAAGACCCAGGTCGCCACGGTGATGCTGGCTGCCCAGTACCCGCACTTCGTCCTGGTGGTACTGGGCACGACACTCGGCATGCTGTTGGCCAACGTACCGGTAGTGCTGGCCGGCAACTTTGCGGCCGAACGCCTGCCCCTGGCGCTGATTCGCCGCCTGGCTGCCTGCGCCTTCGCCGGACTGGCAATGTACGCCGGTTGGCAGGCCTGGCAACTGGGTTGATGCAGATCACAGGCGTAGCGTGACAGGATTGGCGAGAGCGCCGCTGCTGGTAAAGTAGCGGCGGTTTTCCCGCAAAGGATGCAGTGCCATGTCAGTGGATGATCTGAAACGTCGTGTGCGCCAGCACATCGACCTCACCTGGAATCGTGGGCGCCTGGCCCTTGCCGAGCAACTACAGAGTCGCGACTTTCTCTACAAAAGCTCATTCGTCGGCCATCCGCTGGACAGTCGAGGCTATTGCGAGCTGATCGCGCGCATCCGCGAAGGCATGCCCGGCCTGGAGGTCATCGTCGAGGAATGCATCGGCGAGGGCCGCAAGGTGGTGACCTGGAGCACACTGATCGGCAGCATCGACCGCCCGACCTTGGGCTATCCGGTGAGTGATCGCATCATCAGCATCTCAGCCATGGCCTTCTGGTCATTCAACAGCCTCGGCGAGATCGAGGAAATCTGCACCATGTTCGACATGGAAAGCTTCCGCGCCCAGCTCGGCCTGAACAGTCGGCCCTACGCGGAAAAAGCCCTGCCCTGACGACGACCGGCGTGTACCGGCCGTCGTCGGTGAACTCAGCGGCGACCGCTGGCCTGCTGGTAGAACGGCATGACCTTGGGGATCGCCGCTTGCAGCGAAGCAATCCGCGATTGCGACGACGGGTGGGTGCTCATGAACTCCGGCGGCGCGCCCCCTCCGGCCTTGCTCATCTTCTGCCACAGGCTGATGGCCGCCTGCGGGTTGTAGCCCGCCCGTGCCGCCAGCTCCAGACCAATCAGGTCGGCCTCATTCTCATTACCGCGGCTATTGGGCAGCGTCATCAGGTACTCGACACCCATGTTGGCCATCTGCAGGCTGCCGGCATCCACGCCAAATGCCGACCCCAGCTGGGTAGCCATCTGCACGCCATACGCCCGAGACATCGCCTCACGGCCATGCTCACGCAAGGCATGGGCAATTTCATGGCCCATCACCGCGGCAATCTCGTCATCGGTCAGCTGCAACTGGGTAATCAGCCCGCTAAAAAACATGATCTTGCCACCTGGACCACAGTTGGCATTGAGGTCATCACTCTTGATCAGGCTGACCTGCCAGTCCCACTGCGCAGCATCCGCGCGAAACAGCGGAGCCTGGGCAATCAGCCGTTTGGCAATCTGCTGCAAGCGCTTGGCATCTGCACTACTGGTGTCGAGCTTGCCCTGCTGCTGCGCCTTGCCCACCAGATCCTGATAAGACTGCGCATACATCTGGTTGACCTCATCGGTCGACAGCATGCTGAACATGTATTGCTTGCGTTCGACGCCCAGGGCGCCGCCACTGGTGGTATTGACTGCCTGGCATCCCGCCAGGGCCAGCGACAGGCCAAGGGTGGCCAGTTTGAACAGCTGGGTCATGCTGCACTCTCCTTCATGAATCTGCCCTCTATGCTAGTGGTGCGGCCTGGCGATGCAAAGCGCCACATTCCCGCCGCGCTGAACAAGCTGCAAAAAACGACTACGCTTTAGCGAAGGCCGGCCGATAAGCCATGGACAGGCCAACCTTGAGACACGCGGAGCCGCCATGAAATTCAAATCCATTCAGTTTTCCGTGGCCGCCATGGCCGGTGCGAGCATTCTCGCGGTAGTCGCTGCCCTGGTGCTGTATGCCGTACATGCCAGCCAGCGCAGTGAAGAGCTGGTCGCCCAGCGCACCCAGGCGCTGCTTGAGCAGGCGATAGAGCAACGCCTGGCCGCCATGGCCAAGGCTCAGGTCCTGCAAATTCAGCGCGAACTGGAAACCCCGCTGCAGATAACCGCTGATCTGGCGCGGCTCAACGCACAATTAGGCCTGCAGGACGCCAACGGCAGCCCGCTGCTGTCAATCAGCCGCGAGGAGCTGTCCGCGCTGGTTCGCGCCACTACCGAACAGAACCCCAAGCTGCTGGGCACCTACATCGGCTGGGAAGCCAATGCCTTCGATGCCAGCGACGACCTGTATGCCGGAGAGACCGGCAACGGTTATGACGGCAGCGGTCGTTTCCTGCCCTGGTGGTATCGCAATGCCGACGGCAGCCTGGGTGTGGACGCCCTAGGCACCATGGAAAGCGAGACCTTGCTGCCGACCGGCGTGCGCGAAGGTGAATACTACCTGTGCGCGAAAGAGCGCAAGCGCTCCTGCGTGATCGACCCGGCGCCCTACGAGGTAGGCGGCAAGACCACCATGCTGGCCTCCTTCACCACACCGATCCTGGTCAACGGCCAATTCATGGGCATCGCCGGTGCCGATCTGGCAGTGGACTTCATCCAGGATCTGCTACGCCAGGCCGACCAGCAGCTCTACGAGGGTGCCGGCGAGATGATCCTGATCGCCAACAACCAGCGCCTGGTCGCCTCTACCCGGGCTAGCGATAAACTGGGCAATCCGGCCAGCGACCTGCTCGACAGCAACGAACTGGAAAACCTGCGTAACCTGCAGCCCGGCAGCATCAAATACGACATCGACCACCAGGCCAATCCGGCTGACAGCCATATCGAGCTGCTGCTGAGCTTCACCATCGGTGATACCGCCAGCCAATGGACGCTACTCCTGCAAATGCCCTTGGCCACCGTAATGGCCGAACTGGACACCCTGCGCAACGCCCTCGATGAGCAACAGCGCAGCGACGCGCTGAACATGACGCTGGTTGGCCTGCTGATTGCCGCAGGTGGCTTGCTGGCCGTGTGGCTGACCGGCTATGGCATCGCCAAGCCACTGCGCGAAATGGTTGCCATGCTGGACGACATCGCCCAGGGCGAAGGCGACTTGACCCGCCGCCTGGATGTCGACCGAGTCGATGAACTGGGCGCCATCGCCAAGGGCTTCAACACCTTCCTGAGCAAACTGCAAAGCATGATCAGCCAGGTAGTCGGCTCGGTGCAGAAGGTCAGCGACTCCTCGGAACACACCGCCGACATTGCCATCCGCACCAATCAGGGCGTGCAGAAGCAGCTCGCGGAAATCGAACTGGTCGCCACCGCCGTGCATGAAATGACCGCCACCGCCCAGGATGTGGCACGCAATGCCACCCACGCAGCGGAAGCCGCCAACCATGCCGACAGCGCGGCCAACCAGGGGCGCGAAATCGTCCACAGCACATCACGCGCCATCAGCACCCTGGCAGAAGAAATCGGCCGCGCCGTGGGCGTGGTACAGAACCTGGCCAAGGACAGCGAGAACATCAACGCCATTCTGGTAGCCATTCGCGGCATCGCCGAGCAAACCAACCTGCTGGCGCTCAACGCCGCCATTGAGGCAGCACGCGCGGGTGAACAGGGCCGTGGTTTTGCAGTAGTCGCCGATGAAGTACGCAACCTGGCGCAGAAAACCCAACAGGCCACCGAGGAAATCCAGAGCATGATCCAGCAACTGCAGCACGGCACCCGTGAAGTGGTGCGGGTGATGCAGGACAGCCAGGAAAAAACCGACGACAGCGTTCGCCATGCCAACGAAGCCGCCGAGGCGCTGGTCTCCATTACCCAGGCCGTCTCGGTGATCAATGACATGAACACACAGATCGCCAGTGCCGCAGAACAGCAGAGTGCCGTGGCCGAGGATATCAATCGCAATGTCACCAACATCGGCAATGTTGCCCACGAGGTTGCCGGCGGCGCCGATGAGGCCTCAGCAGCAAGCGCCGAACTGACCAAGCTGGCCGAGCAGCAGCGCCGCCTGATCAACCAGTTCCGCGTCTGATCAGGCCGACGTCAGACATTCCGGCGCATCCAGCGCCGGATTGTTGACCAGATTGCTCAAGGCGCGCTCGCGCAACACGGGACCACGGGCCTGCAGCACGGTCTGCAGGGTGTCAGGTGTGCTTTGCCCATCCAGCCAGGCCACACAGCCCGCCTCGTCAAGCAATAACGGGCGGCGCTGTCCAGCCTGCTCGCGGGTCACCATGGCCACGCTCAGATAGATCCGTTCCCCCACCGGGTAGGCTTCCCACAGCGCCGCCATGAACAGCAGGCCCTGCTCGCTGCCCAGCCAATAGGGACGCCGCCGCACACCACGCCACTCAAAGAAACCATTGGCCGGCAACAGCCCGCGACGACAGCGAAAAGCCTCACGGAACATCGGCTGACTGGCCAGGCTTTCGCTGCGCGCATGGGCGGGGGTCTTCGACAGATCGGTCAGCCAGGCCGGAGTCAGCCCCCAGCGTGCCAGATCAACCCGGCGCTGGCCCTGCTCCTCGCGCAGCAACAGCACCTGCGCGCCAGGCGCCAGGTTCCAGTGCGGCGCCAGGTCGCCAGGAAAACCCGGCAAGCCCGCCAACTGCGCCGACCAGCGAAACAGGGCAAAACGTCCACTCATGCACAGCTCCACCGGCACGTTCCAAGAGCCCGCCATTGTACGCAGGCCACGACGCCCGGCGTATAATGGCGCCCGCGCTTTCGCACTACCTGACACGAGACTCCAATGGCCGCTTTCGACGCCATTCGCCCCTATTCCGATGCCGAGGTCGCTGCCGTTCTGCAGCGCCTGCTAGCCGACCCCGCTTTTCAGGACATCCTGGCACGTTACCGCTTCCCCCGCCTGGCCAAGCCGCTGGGTTGGCTGTTACGGCCGATTCTGGCGTACTACCTACGCCGCGAACTGGCCGGAGTCGATACCGTGGCCGCCCTGCAGAGCAAGATCGAGCCCTATGTCGATCGCAGCATCGTCCGCGGCACCGATGGCGTGACCTTCAGCGGTACCGAGCATCTACGCCCTGGCGAGCCCCACCTGCTGATAGCCAACCATCGCGACATTGTCATGGACCCGGCCTATGTGAACTACGCCATGTACCATGCCGGCCTGGCCACGCCACGCATTGCGATTGGCGACAACCTGCTGCAAAAGCCCTTCGTCAGTGACCTGATGCGCCTGAACAAGAGCTTCACCGTACACCGCTCGCTGAGCGGGCGCCGGGAAAAGCTGGCCGCCTTCCAGTTGCTGTCTGCCTACATCAACCACTCGATCCGCAGCGATGGCGAGTCGGTGTGGATCGCCCAGGCCGAGGGCCGTGCCAAGGACGGCGACGACCGTACCGACTCGGCGATCCTCAAGATGTTCCACATGAGTCGCAAGGACGAGCCCTTCGCCGAGGTGATCCGCTCGCTACGCCTGACCCCGGTATCGATCAGCTACGAATACGACCCCTGCGACCTGGCCAAGGCGCGTGAGCTGCAAATTCGCGCCAGCACCGGCAGCTATGACAAGGCGCCCGGGGAAGACGACCTGAGCATCGCCCAGGGCATTACCGGCTACAAGGGACGCGTGCATGTGCACTTCGGTGCGGCGATCGAGCAGGGTTTCGAGGATGCCCGCCAACTGGCCGCCCTGCTGGATCAGCAGATCATCGGCGGTTACCGGCTGTTCCCCGTGCACTATCTGGCCTATGCGCAATGGCAGACGCGCGACACCACACTGGCCGTACCCGAGGCCGCCAGCCTGTTCAGCCCGAGCGAGCTACGCAACGCCGAACAGTACTGGCAACAGCGCATAGCCGCCTGCCCGGCCGAACAACGCCCCTACCTGATCCTGCAGTACGCCCGCCCGGTACAGAACCAATACCGTATCCGCGCCGGCCTGCCGCTGTAACCGCCGCCGAGATAAACAAAAAAGCCGCCATTCCCCCACGGGATGGCGGCTTTTTTGCGCCGACAGTCTTACTGCCCGGAAAGAAGCTGGCCGATGGTCGGGTCCTTGAAGGCGCGCGTCAACGCATCACTGAGCACATCACTAACCAGTTGACTGTTGGTTTCCGCATTGGGCGCATAACCAAAACGCTGGTTGAGGGTCGCGCCATAGCGACCGCTGTAGCGACGATTGCTGTTTTGCACATCGACACGGAAACTCGCGGTGATATTCGCCTCGGTTACATAGCTGCCTTCCTTGGGCGACTGGTACTTCAGTTCAGCCAGGGTCAGGGTCAGCTGCGGAACGTTGTAGCCACTGCCGCCCGGTACAAAGCCCAGCAGACGTACGGCGGCATCGGCTTCGGCCTGTAGACGCGGCAACATGCGCTGACCATCAACGCTGATGGTGCTGGTTTCCGGATAGAGGCCGCCGCGCGTACCCAATACCGGCGAAGGGCGTCCATCGACCACACGAACCTGTACAGGCTGCCCCTGACCAACCGCCACCAGGCTGCCCTGTAGGCGAGGTTGCGGATTAAGGTGTTGCGGGCTTAGGGCACAGCCACCCAGCAGCAGGCTGCCGGCGGCCAGCAGGCCAATCAGGACGGACTTGGACATGGCAAGGTTCTCCAACGGGTCTGAAAAGACAGGGCGGCAGTATACCAGCGCGCTACCGGTACGCACGGTTAGCTTGGAGCCTAGCGCGCGCGCTGCAGTTCCCCGGACGTCATACGCCGGTCATGATCCACTGCGATAAAGAAGGCCAGACACTCACAAGGAGTTGGCCCGGATGCGCTCACTGCTCAACTGGCGCCCAGCGCGCGCCACACTGAACCATTACGCCTGGATCGATCAGCAAGGTATTTGTCGGGCACTACGACAAAGCCGTGTGCAGCCATCGGGACAGGGCTGGCAACCTGTCAGCTACAGTTGCCCCAGCTGGCTGGGCCGCCCCCTACCGGAAGCGGCCCGCCAAAAGGCACCTCAGACGAGGCCTAGTACGTCGTTGGAGTGGGCCTGCACGCTCTGATAGAGCGCCGCATCAATAGCAAGCTGTTGCGCATCGGCCTTGAAGATCTGGCCCAGGCGTGCCTGCCACTCCTGAGAAGCCAGTTCTGCCGGGAAGCAGCGCTTGAGCAGGGTCAGCATGGCCGAAACAGCCACCGAAGCACCCGGCGAAGCGCCCAGCAGAGCAGACATGCTGCCATCGGCCGAGGCAACGATCTCGGTACCGAACTCCAGCTTGCCGCCCGTGGCAGGATCTTTCTTGATGATCTGGACACGCTGACCGGCAATTTCCAGACGCCAGTCTTCCGGACGCAAGCTCGGATAGAACTTGCGCAGGGCATCCAGGCGCTGTTCGGCAGACTGCATGACTTCCTTGATCAGGTAGCGAGTCAGGTCCATGTTGTCACGCGCCACGGCCAGCATCGGCCAGAGGTTGCCCGGACGTACCGACAACGGCAGGTCGAGGAACGAGCCATTCTTGAGGAATTTGGTGGTGAAGCCGGCATAGGGTCCGAACAGCAGGGATTTCTTGCCATCCACGACACGGGTATCCAGATGCGGCACCGACATGGGTGGCGAACCCACTTCGGCCAGGCTGTAAACCTTGGCCTGGTGCTGCGCCACCACCTCGGGGTTATCGCAACGCAGCCACTGGCCACTCACCGGGAAACCGCCATAGCCTTTGCCTTCCGGGATACCGGACATCTGCAACAACGGCAAGGCGCCACCACCGGCACCGAGGAAGACCCGTTTGGCCAGCACTTCACGGCTGCCCTGCCCGGCGCTACGTACGCGCACGCGCCAACCTTCAGCCACACGCGTCAGACCGACCACCTTACTGCTGTAAGACACCCGGCAGTCGCTCTGGCGGCTCAGGTAATCGAGCAACTGCAGGGTCAGAGCGCCAAAGTTGACGTCGGTACCCAAGGCTACACGGGTGGCCGCCAGCGCTTCCGTGTTGTCACGCTCGCGCATCATCAGCGGCATCCACTGTTGCAGCGTGGCGCGCTCCTCGCTGTAGTCCATCTGCGCAAAGCAGTGGTGATCACGCAACGCGGCATAGCGCTTGCGCAGGTAGTTAACGCCGCTTTCGCCGTGCACAAAGCTCAGGTGCGGTACCGAACTGACAAAACTCTGCGCCGAACCGAAGGTGCCATTCTCAACCAGATGGCTCCAGAACTGCTTGGAGACTTCGAACTGGGTGTTGATGGTGATGGCCTTTTGCGTATCAATGCTGCCATCGGCCTTTTCCGGCGTGTAGTTGAGCTCGCACAACCCGGCATGCCCGGTACCGGCATTGTTCCAGGGGTTGGAGCTCTCCGCTGCCCCTCCCTCCATCTGCTCAACCAGCTCGATACGCAGGCCTGCATCGAGCTCTTTGAGCAGCACGCCGAGCGTGGCGCTCATGATGCCTGCCCCTACGAGCAACACATCGACGGTGGGGTTTTCATGTTGCGTCATTTGTTGCACTCCAAGAGTTGCCTAAACCGCAGAAACGCTGGACACACGCAGCTCATGGCTACGCTGTCGATTTTCCAACGGCCGAGCTACGGGGTGGTGAAACCCGGCCTGAAAGCCTGGCACGCCGCTCAGCACCTGCCGTCCTGCAGCAGCACTGGCACAACGTACACACTGATCAGGCCTGTTTTGCCCGACCATTTCCGGCCGACACCCGTGTCGACCTACGTTCATCTGCAATCAGCCGCGTGCGGCCTGCAACGCCTCGATATAAGGCTCGGCCTGACGCTGGTCGGCGATCAGCGCCACCAGATCACGTCCCTGGGCATCCTGGGCATTCAGATCCAACCCGGCAGCCTTGAAAAAGCCGAGAAAACGCTCGAAGTCATCGATACGCAGCCCCCGGTAAGCCTTGATCAGCTTGTGCAGCGCAGGCGGCGTATCATCGGCAGGTTGCAGATCGAGAAACAGCTTGATCGCCTCATCGCTGATTTCTTCACCTATCACCTGCTTCTTGTCTTTGCGCATCAGACTGATTCTCCGGAGGGGGTCATTTTTCGCGCGCGCAGTTTACTCGCGCGTCATTCACGACTCAACGCGTTCTTATCGCCCCGGTATGCAGGTCCGCCCAGACATGCCCGTTGGCATAGCTGAGAAACTGGCAGTAGAGGGTTTGCTCACGCAGTACCTGCAGAATCACCGGCAGTTGGCTGGCCGGGTAATGCAGGGTAAGCACGCGTTGCTGGGTATCGTAGCTGGGCTTCTTGAGTGACTTGCCGTCGCTGTCGAAGTACACCAGCACGTAGCTGACATTGGCGCCCTTGCTCAAGGGTTTGCCCTTGAGGCGCAACAGACTGGGGCTGGTGATGGGAATCGGCTGTTGGTTGGAGTGCCGCTGGCTACCCAGCACCAGGCTGTACTCGGTGATCTGGATCAGTTGCTGCATGTGCAACGCACCTTCGCGCAACCCGGCATCATCGGGCGGCAGGAACTGGCCATGCAGCAGGTCAGCCAAGACCGGGCTGGCCAGCGCGAACAGTAGCAGGGAGACACACAAAGCACGCAAGGACATGAGTCAAAACCCCGAGTCAAAACGCCACGCACTTTATCACGCTGCACTCGAAGCGCCCATTACACCTTCGCCGCTATCCGCCCAGCGGAGCAGCCACCTATACTGCAACGAGCCTAAGGAGAGCCTTATGCCCAGTGGCATTCCGCTGTTTAGTGCGGTGATTCAAAGCCTGCAGGCCGGCTACAGCCGTAACGCCCTGCGCGGCGACCTACTGGCCGGCGTAACGGTGGGCATCATTGCCATTCCGCTGGCCATGGCCCTGGCTATCGCAGTGGGCGTGCCGCCGCAGCATGGTTTGTATACCGTGCTGATTGCCGCGCCGCTGATTGCCCTGTGCGGTGGCTCGCGCTTCAACATTTCCGGTCCGACCGCTGCCTTCATCGTCATCCTCCTGCCCATCACCCAGCAACACGGCCTCGGCGGTCTGCTGCTCTGCACGCTGCTGGCCGGACTGATTCTCCTGGCCATGGGACTCCTGCGCCTGGGGCGGCTGATCAGTTTCGTGCCCTACCCGGTAACCCTGGGCTTCACCGCCGGCATCGGTATCGTCATCGCTCTATTACAAGTCAAGGATCTGCTCGGTCTACAGCTGGCCCACAGCCCACAAAACATCGTTGAGCATGTGCAACTACTCGCCCAGGCGCTGCCGGGCATACAGATCGGAGACAGCCTGGTTGCGCTGGCCTGTCTGCTGGTGCTGATCGGCTGGCCGCGCCTGGTGCCGCAGGTGCCCGGTCACCTGGTGGCGCTGCTACTCGGCACGCTGCTGGCGATCGGCCTGGAACGCCTGGGACTGCCAATCGCCACACTGGGCGAGCGTTTCAGTTATTTCAGCCAGGGCATTGAGCAACCCGGCATCCCGCCTTTCCTGCCGCACTTTGCCTGGCCCTGGCAACAGCCAGGTGCCGATGGCCAACCGCTGCAACTGAGCTTCGAATTGCTGCGCCAGTTATTGGCACCAGCCTTTGCCATCGCCATGCTCGGCGCCATCGAGTCCCTGCTCTGCGCGGTGATTGCCGACGGCATGACCGGCAGCCGCCACGACCCCAACGCCGAACTACTCGGCCAGGGGCTGGGCAACCTGATCGCTCCGCTGTTCGCTGGCATCACCGCAACGGCGGCGATTGCCCGCAGCGCCGCGAGCATCCGTGCCGGAGCTTTTTCCCCGCTGGCGGCGATCATCCATGCCGGAGTCGTGCTATTGGCCATGCTGTTGCTGGCACCGCTGTTCAGCTACCTGCCCATGGCTGCCCTCGCCGCCCTGCTGCTGATGGTCGCCTGGAACATGAGCGAAGCGCCGCATGTGTTGCGCACCCTGCGCATCGCGCCACGCCATGACGTGCTGGTGCTGCTCACCTGCCTGCTGCTCACCGTGCTGTTCGATATGGTGCTGGCCGTCACCCTGGGCCTGCTATTGGCCGCCGCACTGTTCATCAAGCGTATGAGCGAACTGACCGCCACCACCCCGCTCGCCAGCGGCTTCGACCAGTTGCTCAAGGAGCTGCCCGACAGCGTGGCAGCCTATGCGATTCGCGGGCCGCTGTTCTTCGCCGCCGCGGAAAAGGCGCTCAACGTGCTGCGCCGCTTCAACCCGCAGGTGCGCGTGGTGATCATCGACCTGAGCGGCGTGCCGCTGCTGGACATGACGGCCCTGGCCGCGCTGGACAACGTACTGCGCGACTATCGCCAGCAGGGCATCGGCCTGATTCTCTGCGGCGCCAGCGCCAACGTGCGCCTCAAGCTGCGCCGCGCCGGCATTCACCGGCGACAGTCACGCCTGGCCTACGTGGCCGACCTGCCTCGCGCACACGCCAAGGCCCTGCACTGGCTGGAGGAAGGTCCGGCGCTTACAACCCCTTGACCGCGAAGATGCCATTGGCATTGCGCCAATAGCCCTTGTAGTCCATGCCATAACCGAAGATGTAGCGGTCTTCGCAGGGCAATCCGACGAAGCTGGCCTTGAACTCGGGACGGGCCTTGCGCTCATGCTGCTTGTCGATCAGTACCGCCGTGTGCACGGCGCTGGCGCCCGCATGCCGGCAGAAATCGATGATCGCCGCCAGGGTATGCCCTTCATCAAGGATGTCGTCGATGATCAGTACGTCACGGTCGATGAACGACACTTCGGGCTTGGCCTTCCAGAACAGTTCGCCACCACTGGTTTCATTGCGATAGCGGGTGGCGTGCAGGTAGGACTGCTCCAGCGGGAAGTTCAACTGGGTGAGCAACTTGCCGGCGAAGATCAACCCGCCATTCATCACGCAGAACACCACCGGGTTGCGTTCGGCCAACTCGGCATTGATGCGCTGGGCCACCTCACTGATGGCCGCTTCGATCTGTGCCTCGGTGTACAGACAGTCAGCCTCGGCCATCACTTGGCGGATATGGGCAAGATCAGCGGACATCGCGGTTTCTCCGGAAATAAGGGAAAGAAATGCCCGGATTGGCCCGGGCCCTGCCGCTCAAGGCAAAAGCCTGACCCGACGGACAGGAATTAAAGGCCGGCAAAGGTACTCATGTCCCTGACCCGGGGCAAGATCTGCAGCATTTTTCTGACCAATTGCCCAGGTCTGCGGCTAAAATAGGCCGTTTTTTGCTCCCGGCGTCCCAGCCGGTGCTTAACTCAAGCACAGTTTATCCAACCTTCGCCGCCCGCCGGAGACTTTCCATGCCCGTCAAAGAGATCCGCCACCCGCTGATCCGCCACAAAATCGGCCTGATGCGCCGCGCCGACATTTCCACGAAGAACTTCCGCGAACTGGCCCAGGAAGTCGGCGCCCTGCTCACCTACGAGGCCACCAATGACCTGCCGCTGGAACACTACGAGATCCAGGGCTGGGCGGGCAGCGTGCAAGTGGAGAAAATCGCTGGCAAGAAAATTACCGTAGTGCCCATCCTGCGGGCCGGCATTGGCATGCTCGAAGGCGTGCTCAGCCTGATTCCCGGCGCCAAGGTCAGCGCGGTGGGCGTGGCCCGCAACGAGGAAACCCTGCAGGCACATACCTATCTGGAAAAGCTGGCCCCGGAGATCGACGAACGTCTGGCGCTGATCATCGACCCGATGCTCGCCACAGGCGGCTCGCTGGTCGCCACCATCGACTTGCTGAAAAAAGCCGGTTGCAAGGAAATCCGTGCCATGGTGCTGGTCGCCGCCCCCGAGGGCATCCAGGCGGTTCACGAGGCACACCCGGACGTGGTGATCTTTACCGCCTCCATCGACCAGCGGCTTAATGAACACGGCTACATCATCCCCGGACTCGGTGACGCCGGGGACAAGATCTTCGGCACCAAGCAGAAGGACAACTGAGCCATGCACGACCATACTCAAGACCCTGTCTGGCGACAGGCCCTGGCCGGCTCGCAGATGCTTTTCGTAGCCTTCGGCGCCCTGGTGCTGATGCCGCTGATCACCGGCATGGACCCCAACGTGGCACTGTTCACCGCAGGCCTCGGCACGCTGATCTTCCATATCGTCACCGGCGGACAAGTGCCGGTCTTCCTGGCCTCCAGCTTTGCCTTCATCGCACCGATCCTGGCCGCCAAGGGCGAGTTCGGTCTGCCAGCCACCTTGGGCGGCCTGGTAGCCGCCGGCCTGGTCTACGTACTGCTCTCCGGGCTGGTCAAACTGCGTGGCACCCACTTCATCGATCGCCTGCTGCCGCCGGTGGTCATCGGCCCGGTGATCATGGCCATCGGCCTGGGGCTAGCCCCCGTGGCGGCCAACATGGCCATGGGCAAGGCGGGGGACGGCAGCGCGCAACTGGTGCCCTATAGCACCGCACTGATGATTTCCCTGCCCGCACTGGCCACGACCCTGCTGGTCGCCGTACTGGGACGCGGCATCCTGCGCCTGGTGCCCATCCTCTTTGGCGTGGCCGTCGGCTACGCCCTGGCGCTGTTCTTCGGCGTGGTCGATGGTTCCGGTATCGCTGCCGCCCCCTGGCTGGCCATGCCGCAGTTCGTCGCGCCCGAACTCCACTGGGGTGCCATCCTGTTCATGCTGCCGGTGGCCATTGCCCCGGCCATCGAGCACATCGGCGACGTACTGGCGATCAGCAACGTAACCGGCAAGCACTACATCAAGAAACCTGGGCTGCACCGCACCCTGCTCGGCGACGGCCTGGCCACTTCGGCAGCCGGCCTGCTCGGCGGCCCGCCCAACACCACCTATTCCGAAGTGACCGGTGCGGTGATGCTGACCCGCAACTTCAACCCCAAGGTGATGATCTGGGCAGCCATCATCGCCGTGGTGCTGTCGTTCATCGGCAAGTTCGGGGCTGCGCTGCAAAGCATCCCGGTGCCGGTGATGGGCGGCATTCTCTGCCTGCTGTTCGGTTCGATCGCCGTGGTCGGCCTGAATACCCTGATCCGTCACCAGGTCGATCTGGGCGAGCCGCGCAACCTGGTCATCGTCGCCGTCACCCTGGTCTTCGGTATTGGCGGCATGGTCATCGGTGACAGCGGCATGGGCCTCAAGGGCATCTCCCTGTGCGGCATTGTCGCCATCGGCCTCAACCTGATCCTGCCCGGTGCCGGCACCTGGCATCGCCACCCGCCGGCGCAACACTGACGACAAACGCCTGGCGCCTTGCGGCGCCAGGCGTTCAACCGCTAGCGTCGTACCGGGCGTTTCTGCAACTTGCGTTGCAAAGTACGCCGATGCATACCCAGCGCACGCGCCGTAGCGGAGATATTGCCGTCATGCTCGGTCAGCACGCGCTGGATGTGCTCCCATTGCAGACGATCCACCGACATGGGGTTATCCGGTACCAGCGAATCCAGGTCGGCGTGTTCGGACAGCAGCGCCGCCAGCACATCATCGGCGTCCGCCGGCTTGCACAGGTAATTGCAGGCCCCGCGCTTGATAGCTTCGACTGCCGTGGCGATGCTTGAGTAACCGGTAAGGATCAGCACACGCATCTCACTGTCCAACTCGAGCAGTTTGGGCAGCATGACCAGCCCCGAATCCCCGGCCATTTTCAGGTCAAGCACCGCGTAATCCGGCAGATCCTGGCGCGCAATGGCCAGCCCTTCTTCCGCCGAGTTGGCCACGCTGACGCGCAAGCCACGCCGATCCATGGCGCGTGCCATGACCCGGGTGAAGGTGGTGTCATCGTCCACCAGCAACAGGTGAGGTTGCTCCTCGCCTTCGACAGGCAGTACTTCAGTCATCTTCAATCCTCTTGCTCATCAGGGCAGATCCAGAGTGCGCGGCAATTTCAGCTCAGTCAGCGTGCCGCCCTGCTCATGGTTGTACAGTTTTACCGTGCCACCGGCGCGCGCCACACTGGCTTGAGTCAAGAAAAGGCCCAAGCCGAATCCCTTGCCCTTGGTGGTAAAAAAGGGCCGGCCCAATTGTTCGGCAATCGCCAGCGGTACACCAGGACCGTGATCACGGATGCTGATCAGCATCCACTGCTCATCCCAATCGAGGCGAATCTCCAGTTGGTCAGGGCAGGCATCGGCCGCATTGTTCAATACATTGAGCAGGGCTTGGGTCAAATCAGCCGGCGGCAGCAGGCATGGCGGCTCACCCTGACCAAGG
This sequence comes from Pseudomonas fluvialis, assembly GCF_002835605.1. NCBI lineage: Bacteria > Pseudomonadati > Pseudomonadota > Gammaproteobacteria > Pseudomonadales > Pseudomonadaceae > Pseudomonas > Pseudomonas fluvialis. The sequence goes on from NZ_PIYS01000006.1 coordinate 98,677, forward strand.
CAGTGGTAGCGATAGCTGGCCTCCGGACGCATCAGGTGCCAGCGATTGAGCCCACGCTGCAGCCACTCGACCACACTCAGCTCGCTGGTAGCCTGGCGCCGGTCAGCCTCGGCCGCACGCACCAGTTGCTGAAGGGTCTGTTTGCACAGCATGACCTGATCCTGCAGCAGGGCCAGGTCTTCCTGCATGGCCGGGTCATTGCGATGATCATGACGCAAATCCTTGAGCAGTACGCTCATGGTCGATAACGGCGTACCCAGCTCATGCGCCGCTCCCGCCGCCTGGGTCGCCACGGCCAGCAACTGCTGATCACGCAGGCTCGCCTCGCGGCGCTCGGCCTGCAACTGATCCTGGCGACGCAGCGCACCGGCCATCTTGACCACGAAGAAAGTGATGAACGCCGCCGACAGGGCAAAATTCAGCCACATGCCGAACAGATGCAGGCTGATCAGGAACTCTTCGTGCTGCACATGTTGCAGGCGCAACGGGTGATACCAGATCAGCAGCACCGTGTAGCCGGTCAGCGCCAGCGCGCTGAGCAGCATGGAATAGACCCACGGCAAGGTTGCTGCGGCAATGGTCAGCGGCACCAGGTAGTAGGACACGAAGGGGTTGGTCGAACCGCCGGAAAAATACAGCAGCAAGCTGTGGATCATCAGGTCACAGCCCAACTGCACGGCATACTCCTGCTCGGTCACCGGCCACGGCCCGCGCAGGCGCAGGGTAGTCAGCAGGCATAGCAGCAAGGACATGCCCAGGGTGACCAGCAGCGACTGCCAGGGCAACGGCAGGAAATCCAGCAGCCACACGAGTCCTACCGAACCGGCCTGAGCGCTGAGCACCAGCATGCGGATCAGGTTCAGGCGCCAGAGGTTCTGCCGGCTGGCGGACAGCAACTGCACGGGGGTATTCATAGCCTCTCCTTGTAGGCGAGCGAGTATAGCCAGCGCCTGATACAGCACTCCTTGACTTGCGGCAAGATGCGCCGGGGGGAACCAACACCCCGTCCCGACAGTCACACAGGCCACCACCGGCCCGCCAAGGAATCACCATGCAACGTATTGCTTCACTCGCCTTCGCGCTTACCCTGCCCGCCACGCTACTCAGCCAGGCTGCCCAGGCCGACGAACCACGCTACAACCAGGTGGCGCTGCGCGCCGAAGTCAGCCAGGAAGTGGCCCACGACCTGATGCAGGTAAGCCTGTACAGCGAGGCCCAGCACAGCGATCCCGCACAACTGGCCAGCCAGATCACCCAGACCCTGAACAGCGCCATCCAGCGGGCGCGTCAAGCCAAGGGCGTCAAGGTCGAACTGGGCAGCCGGCACAGCTATCCGGTCTATGACGATAAGGGCCAGCGTATCCGGGCCTGGCGCGAGCGTGCCGAACTGCGCCTGGAGAGCAGCGACTTCGCCAGCCTGTCGGCACTCAGCGGTGAGCTGCTGGGCAGCCTGCAAATGGGCGGTATGCACTTCAGCATGGCCGACAGCACCCGCCAGCACAGCGAGGACGCCCAACTCAAGGCCGCCGTGGCAGCGTTCAAGGCGCGCGCCACACTGGTCACTCAGGCGCTGGGCGGCAGCGACTACCGGCTGGTCAGCCTCAACCTGAACAGCGGCTATCAGGCACCCATGCCGCGCATGGGGGCGATGAAAGCCATGGCCATGGCCGAGGCTGCACCGACCCCGGACATCGAGGCGGGCAGCAGCAAGGTCAGTGTCAGCGCAGACGGCATCATCGAAGTTCGCCTGCTCTGAAGCCTTGCGTCGGGGAATCAGACTCCACTGAGAATTTGTTGCAGTTGTAAAAATATCGTAAATAGAATGATTCTTTTGTAAGAATCATTATTATTTGCGCCGTTTTCTTCTGCCACTCATTCAGAGAGTTTCCCCATGCGCGCCACGCTTACCCGCACCGCCCTGGCCAGCGCCATCGCCCTGGCCAGTAGCCAGGCTGCCCTGGCCAACGACAACACCCTGCAACTGGATCAGATGGTGGTCAGTGCCGCCGGCTTCGAACAGAAGATCACCGATGCCCCGGCCAGCATCAGCGTCATCACCGGCGAAGAACTGAAGAAGAAGCGTGTCAGCAACATCGCCGAAGCCCTCAACGATGTCGAAGGCGTCGATGTGTCGGGCAATGCCGGCAAGACCGGCGGCCTCAACGTGAGCATTCGCGGTATGGGCGATGCGTATACCCTGGTGCTGGTCGACGGCAAGCGCCAGAACCCGGCTGGCAATGTCACCCCCAACGGTTTTGGAGAAACCCGCTTCAGCTTCCTGCCGCCGGTTTTGGCTATCGAGCGCATCGAGGTCATTCGCGGCCCGATGTCTACCCTGTATGGCTCCGATGCCATGGGTGGGGTGATCAACATCATCACCAAGAAGGTCGGTAGCGAGTGGGCTGGCTCGGCCAGCGTCGACACGACGCTGCAGGAGCAGCGCGAATACGGCGACACCCGCTCCACCCAGCTGTACCTCAGCGGCCCGCTGGTCGCCGACACCCTGGGCCTGCAACTGCGCGGCAAATACCAGGAGCGTGACAGCTCGGCAATCAGCTACCAGGACGTCACGGGCAGCGACATCAGCCCGAGCATGGGCTGGAACCCGGTGGAGTCGGATCTGTACACCGCCGGCGGGCGCTTGACCTTCACCCCCAATGCCGACCATGACCTGAGCCTGGACCTGGATCAGAGCAAGCAGCGTTACGACAACAGCAAGGGCCAGCTGGGTACGCTGGGCGCCAGCGGTGGCTACGAGCGCGACCAACGCTACAACCGCGAGCAATACCAGCTGGCCCATACCGGTCGCTTTGCCTTCGGCACCCTGGACAGCAGTTACACGCGCAACGAGACGGAAACCCTTGGCCGCCTGATTCCCAATGGCACCCCCAACCGGGTAGCAGGCGACAAGCGCACGCTGGATGCACAGAACGACATCTTCGACCTCAAGCTGGTCAGCGCACTGGGCAGTCACAACCTGAGCGTGGGCGGCCAGTGGTGGAAGGCGCAGATGACCGAAGGACTGATCGACGACCAGCTCGAACACAAGATGGTCGGTCTGTTCATCGAAGATGAGTGGCGGCTGCGCGACGATCTCGCCCTGACCCTCGGCCTGCGCCGCGATGACCACAGCGAATTTGGCGGGCAGACCAGTCCGCGCGCTTACCTGGTGTGGAACACCACCGAGAACTGGACCCTCAAGGGGGGCGTCAGCGAAGGCTTCAAGGCGCCGGACCTGCAGCAACTGGTCGGTGGCATCAATGGCTTTGGCGGCCAGGGCACCATCCCCCTGCTCGGCAACCCCGATCTGCAGCCGGAAACCAGTACCAGCAGCGAATTTGGCGTGTACTTCGACAACCTCGACGACTTCAACGGCAACGTCACCCTGTTCCACAACAAGTTCAAGGACAAGATCGGCTCGGAAGTCGTCGTCAACTGCGAATACCAGAACGTCGCCGGCTGCATCACCGTACCTGGCGGTCCCTGGCTGAACCGCGGCCGTCCGGGACGCAACCAGACGTTCAGCAAACCCATCAACGTCGACGAAGCCATCACCAAAGGCGTGGAAGTCGCCGGCCGCTACCACTTCACCGCGCAGTGGAACCTGGCTGCCAACTACACCTACACCAAGACCGAGCAGGAAGGTGGCCCCAACGATGGCTGGCCGCTCAACGACACACCCAAGCACCAGCTGAATGCCACGCTCAACTGGCAGACCAGCGATCGCCTGAGCACCTGGCTGAAGGGTGAATACCGCAGCGAACGTTTCCGGCGTACCAGCCCGGCCATCAACTATGCCTATAACGCCTTTGGCGACTACAAGGCCTACACCCTGTTCCACCTGGGCGGCAGCTACCAGGCCAGCGAGAACCTCAGCCTGAGCGCCACCGTCTACAACCTGTTCGACAAGGACTTCGTCAGCTACGAGCGCTATGCCAGCAATGCCGCCGGCACCACGTTCGAATACGGCAACGAGTACAACAACAACCAGGAGCGTCGTCGCCTGTGGCTGTCCGCCACCTACGACTTCTAAGCCTGGCCTGGTTCCTGGCCGCCCTGCGGCGGCCAGGCGCACTTGCGAATGTATAGTGACGGTAAATCTTTCTCATATAAGTGCAGCCGCCCTCTACAATCCGCATCCCCATAAACCCGACTCACACCTCCCATGATGCGACCCCTCTGGCTCGGCACTCTGCGCCAATGGCACTGGATCAGCTCGGCGCTATGCCTGGCCGGTATGCTGCTGTTCGCCATCACTGGCATCACCCTCAACCATGCCGGACAGATCGAGGCGCGCCCACAGGTCAGCCAACAGTTCGCCGAACTGCCCGCCGCATTGCACGCCCAACTGCGCCAGCAACCGCCCAGCCAGGGCCTGCCTCTGGCACTGCGGCAATGGCTGGAGCAAACCCTGGCGATTCGCCTGGATGGCCGTGCGGCCGAATGGTCCGACAACGAGCTGTACATCGCCCTGCCACGCCCTGGCGGCGATGCCTGGCTGAGCCTCGACCTGGACAGCGGCACGCTGGAATACGAGCGTACCGATCGCGGCTGGGTCGCCTATTTCAACGACCTGCACAAGGGCCGGCATACCGGCAGTCTGTGGAGCGCCTTCATCGACCTGTTCGCCGGCCTCTGCGTGGTGTTCAGCCTGAGCGGACTGCTCCTGCTGCAGCGACATGCCGGCAACCGCCCACTGACCTGGCCACTTACCGCCCTGGGGCTGCTGCTACCGCTGCTCCTCGCCTTGCTGTTCATTCACTGAAGGACCTTTTCCATGCGTCACGCCCTGCTGCTTCCCCTGGCTCTGCTGGCCACGCCTTTGCTGGCGGCCGAGTTCAAGCTGGACGTCGAGATTCCCCGCCTCGACGTGGCCGAATACCACCGTCCCTATGTCGCCATCTGGCTGGAGAAACCCGACCAGAGCCATGTGGCCAACCTGGCCGTGTGGTACGACCTGAAGATGCAGAACCGTGAAGGCGAGAAGTGGCTCAAGGACCTGCGCCAATGGTGGCGGCGCAGCGGTCGCAGCCTGCAGATGCCGGTGGATGGGGTGAGTGCGGCAACCCGTGCGGTGGGCACCCACAGCCTGCGCTTCAACAGCCAGGATGCGGCCTTCAAGGCCTTGCCAGCCGGCGAATACCGCGTGGTGGTCGAGGCCGCCCGCGAAGTCGGCGGGCGTGAACTACAGCGCCTGGCCTTCACCTGGCCGCCGCAGGCGGCCAGCCATGTCACGGCCCAGGGCAACCTGGAGCTGGGCACCCTGTCTCTCGACATTACCCCCTGAGGAACGCCGTCATGCACCCGATCATCAAATGGACCGCCCTGACCCTGGCCATCAGCCTGCCGCTCTCGGCACACGCCCATCGCGCCTGGCTGCTGCCCTCCGCCACCGTACTGTCCGGTGATGCCCCCTGGATCACCGTGGATGCCGCGGTCTCCAACGACCTGTTCTACTTCGAGCACTTCCCCCTGCAACTGGAAGGCATTGGCCAACCGCTGGCCATGCCGGCCCGCGGCCCCGCAGCCGCCCAGCCAGCCGCCGGACAAGCTGCCCCGGCCCCCATGCGGCGCCCGGCCAACCGCTTGCAGATCACCACCCCGGACGGCAGCCCGCTGCACGCGCAGTTCGGTCATACCGGCCGCCTGCGCAGCACCTTCGACCTGCAACTGTCGGCCAAGGGCACCTACAAACTGGCCGTAGCCAGCCAGGGCCTGTTTGCCAGCTGGGAAGAAAACGGCGAAACCCGCCGCTGGATGGGCAAGGCCGAAGACTTCGCCAAGCAGGTACCCGCCAAGGCTCAGGCACTGCGCGTGGTGCAGAACAGCAACCGCATGGAAACCTTTATCACCTCCGGCGCGCCCAGCGACGCTGCGCTGGCCCCGAGCAACAGCGGCCTGGAACTCAAGCCGATTACCCACCCCAACGACCTGTTCGCCGGCGAAGCCGCACAGCTGATGTTCCTGATCGACGGCAAGCCTGCCGCCGATGTCGAGGTCAACGTGATTCCCGGCGGCAATCGTTATCGTGACGACCTCGGCGAAATCAAGGCGCGTACCGATGCCCAGGGCCAGCTCAGCATCACCTGGCCGGCCGCCGGCATGTACTGGCTGGAAGCCGAATACAGCAGCACAGAAGGCGTTGCAGCGCCGGCCAGCGAGCGCCGCGCCAGCTACAGCGCAACCCTCGAAGTGCTGGCTCCCTGAGCCTGTTGGGCGGCGTATCCCCGTACGCCGCCCAGATTGCCGCCATGTCCCGTTTCTTTCGCTACTGGCTGCTCGGCAGCGTACTGCTCGGCCTGTTGCTGAGCGCCTGCTCGGCACCCCGCGAGCAGTGCGCAGCACTGGCCTGCGCCGCGTGGCTGGTACTGTGCATACCGGCCTGGCAGCACTACCGGCAGCGCCAGCGCTGCCCGGCACTCCCCAGCGATGCCATATGGCTGGCCTATGCCAGCCAGGGTGGCCAGGCGCGTCAGCTGGCCGAACGCAGCCTGGCTCAGTTACAGGCGGGGGGATGCCGCGCGGTACTGGTCAGTCTTGATCGCCTGCGCCCGCAACAGCTGAGCCAGGCCCGACAGTTATTGCTGCTGGCAAGCACCTATGGCGAAGGCGAAGCACCAGATACCGCCCAGCGCTTTGCCCAGCAGCTGGATCGCCAGTCGCTGTCACTGCCAGGCCTTGAGTACGCCGTACTCGCGCTGGGCGACCGCCGCTACCGGCACTTCTGCGCCTTTGGCCGGCGTCTCGACCAGCGCCTGCAGCAGCTGGGCGCGCAACCCTTGCAGGCCTGCCTCGACCTCGATCGTGGCGATCCCGCCGTACTACGCCAATGGCAGCAACTGCTCTCGCGCCTGGCCGGCCATGCGCCGTTCAGCGACTGGCAGGCGCCGGACTACCAGCCTGTGCAGCTGCTGCAACGCCACTGTCTGAACCCCGGCAGCAGCGCCAGCCCGGCCTTTCAGCTGCGCCTGCAAATCCCTCCCGGCAGCCATTGGCAGGCCGGCGACATTCTTGAAGTCGGCCCCTGTCATGCCCCGGCGCAGATCGACGCCCTGCTGCGCCAGCTCGGCCTCGATGGCGAGCAAGTGCAGGCCGACGGGCACAGCCTGCACTGGCACCTGTCACGTCGCCAGCTACCCGCGCCGGAGCAACTGGCCGACTGCCGCAGCCCCGCCGACCTCATGGCCCTGCCACGCCTGGCCCACCGCGACTACTCGCTGGCCTCGCTGCCTGCCGATGGCTGCCTGGAACTGCTGGTGCGCCTGCATCAGTACGGCGATGGCAATCTGGGCTGCGCCTCGGGCTGGCTGTGCCGGCATGCCGAGGTGGGTAGCCTGCTCGACGTACGGCTGCGCGCCAATCCGGGTTTTCAGCTGCCGCCGGACAGTGGCCCACTGATTCTGATTGGCAATGGTACCGGCCTGGCCGGCCTGCTCGCCCACCTGCGCGAACGCGAACAACGGGGCCAGGCAGGCCACTGGCTGCTGTTTGGCGAGCGCCAGGCGGCCCATGACCTGTTCTATGCCGAGCAGCTGCAAGCCTGGCAGCGCAGCGGCCACCTGGCGCGCCTCGACCTGGCGTTTTCCCGCGACCAGGACAGCCCCATGTATGTTCAGCACCGGCTGCGCGAAGCCGCCGATGACCTGCGTCTGTGGCTGCAACGCGGAGCCAGCCTGTTGGTCTGCGGCAGCCTGCAGGGCATGGGCGAAGAGATCGAAGCCCTGCTCCACGGTCTGCTCGGTGATCAGCAGGTACAGGCCCTGCGCCTGGCCGGACGCTACCGCCGGGATCTGTATTGAAACGAGCACCTCTCCACACCGTCTCGCAGCGCAGGCCCGCAACAGGTAAGCGTTAACAGAGGCGCCAATAAAAACGCCCCGGCATACCGGGGCGCTTGTTGTTACGCAACGCGAGGCGTGCTTAGAAGCTCAGACGCAAGCCCACTGCTGCGGTACGTGGCGCATTACCACGGGCACCGTCAGCACCCCGATGGGTAATAGCCTGCTCATCAAACACGTTATCCAGCCGTGCATACACTTCGGCCTGCTCAGTGACCGGGTAGCTGGCCACCAGATTCAGCGTGGTCAGGCTGTCGGTTTTCAGGAAGCGATCATCCACGCCCGAACGGCCCGCGCTGGGCGAGGTATAGGCTTCGGCCGCATAGTTGACGGCCGCATAGGCACGCCAGCCGCTGTCAGCCTCCAGGCCAATCTGCACCTGACCAATATGCTTGGGCGTGTAGTCGATCACGTCGCCCTTGAGGACCGAGCCATTGTCCGCAGCCTTGGTGTATTCCCCATCGGTGTAGGTGTAGGCCACGCGCAGCGGCACGGTGAAGCCAGCACCCTGATAGAGGTCGGCGAACAGCCCGAACTCCAGGCCATAGACTTCCTTGGCGCCATCCTGCTGGGTTCCCTCGACGATCCCCCCCGGGCAGGGGTTGGCTACCAGGCAGCTACGTGTCGCGTTCTGGTAGTCCGTCAGGAAACCAATCGCATCGACACCAAAGCTACCCTGGCGAAAACGCACCCCACCTTCATAGTTGGTGCTCTCCTCGCCCTCGGTACCACGCGCCGCACCATTGCCGGGCGGGGCGAAGCCTTCATGCACACCGGCCAGCAGGGTCCATTGCTCGGTCAGCGCGTAGTTGACGCCCAGGCCAGCGGTGGTGCTGGTCAGGCTATTGGTATTGCGCGCCGCCCGCTGCGCAGGCGTGGCATCCTTGGCCAGGTTGGCCTTGGACTCGATGTCCTCATAACGCACGATCGGCAGCCAGGTCCACTTGCCGACACGGATACGATCAGCAATCCAGCCAGACCAGGCTTCGCTCTCTCCCTGCTGAGGGGCGCCCAGCACGGTACGGTCATACACCAGGCGACCATTGACCTGGCGGTAGATGCTCGCAGAACGGCCCTTGACCTGGTTTTTCGTGGTGTCTTCGTGCCAACGCACACCGACCATCAACTCGTGCTCCAACGCACCGGTGACGAACCAGTGATCCAGCTGCGTTTGCACGCCCTTGCTGATGTATTCCTGATCACCATGCTGGTAACGCACGCCGTTGGCATGGGTGGTGTCGGCCGTGCCGTCCAGAATGTCCTGGATCAGATCGGCATTGGCGAGACCGTTGTTGACGATGGACGTCACACCGCCCAGATTCACCCCATTGATCTGGTTGATCCGGTCGTAATAGCGATAGGTATCGTTCCAATAGGTCGTAGTAGTCAGCTTGGTGTTGTCGGTAAAGCCAAACACATGGCGCAGGCTTGCCGACTTGCGACCGCGGTCCATCTGCTCCAGCTCACTCAAGCCATAGCGCCGATTGGGATCATGTTTGAAGTCGGCATCGGTCAGGCCCAGGTAGCTGACATTGGCCACTTCCACGCCATATACCAGCTTCAGCTCCACTTCCTGCGCATAGGTGGCGTTGGCATCGCTGGTCCAGCGCAGCTTACCCATGTACTCCTCGATATCGTGCCCGGCAGAACGATCGGAGCGATCGATATCATGGAAACCGTCACCCTGCGCCTGGTACGTCTCGACCAGGAAGCCCCACTGGCCTTCCGTCGCCCCATAGTGCGCATGCAATTTGAGCGCACCAAAAGAGCCATATTCGGCATTCAGCTTACCGCCGGCCTGCTCGGGAATCGGCGTGGAGATCAGGTTGACCGCCCCCGATGTGGTATGCGGCCCGTGCATGAGGATCTCCGGCCCCTTCAGCACTTCGACACTGCTCATCCGCCCCATGTTGGGAAAGTAGTAGGCCGAGGTATTGGCATAGGGTGCCATGGCGGCCGGAATGCCATCCTCAAGTACCGAGATGCGGTCGCTACGCCCGGTAGAGGCGGCACGAATGCTGATACGCGGAAACACGCCCAGGCCATTTTCTTCACGGGTATACACCCCCGGCACGCTACGCAGGACATCATTGGCATTGCTGGAGGAAAACTTCTGCAGCTCTCGCTCGGTCAGCACATAGGCCGACCCCGTGGAGCTCTGCGGGTCTTCCGGATTGCCGAGGATGCTGACCGCCGGCAGCTCCTTGACGTTTGCCGCACGCTCCGCAAAAGCCGCGGGCGCCAGCGCCAACAGCAGGGCAGCGGCCAGCGGGGTGTGCCTGAACGCGCGCGCAGCGGGCGACAAGAAATAAAGGCTATTGCACTCACTCATGAGAATCACTCCTGCTTAAGATTGCGACGCATCTTAATTAAGATTTGATCTCATTCAATCCTTACGTTCAATTTACAGGAACTATTTTGTAACAACGCTGTCACGTTTGCCCCGCTGACCCCAGCGCCGTTGCCATTCGCGGTGCACTGCCAGGCGCGCGCAAACGCTACCTTACCCGCTGAACGCAAAACCCCGGCGCATGGCCGTAATGCTGTTCACTTAAGCATTTGAGCCCTGACGGGGCTTCCCCGAAAATCCGATGTCAGGTCCCTGGCATCGGATTTTTTATGTCTCTGCAACAGCAACTGCTCGACTTAGGTGAACTGTTCAACTTCTCGGATCTGAGCACCTTCACCCAAAACATCCCGATCGAGTGGGTGGCATCCGCTCTGGACTTGTCCGCCCAGGCCACCATAAGGCGGCGGCGTCTGCCCAGCGATCAGGTGCTCTGGCTGGTGCTTGGCATGGCCTTGTTCCGTGACGAGCCGGTGCATGAGGTCGCACGACGCCTGAATATCTGTGCCCAGGGGCTGGCCTCTCACGACCTGCTGGCCCGAAGCGGTGTCACCGAGGCGCGTAAACGATTGGGTGCCGATCCGGTTGAGTGGCTGTTTCGTCAGACGGGTAACCAGTGGGGTTGCGAGCGCTATGAGGGCGATACCTGGCAGGGCCTGCAAGTATTGGCCGTGGATGGCGCACTCCTGCGCACCCCAGACACGCCTGAACTCCGAGAGCATTTCGGCTCCGGCAATACCTCCACCGAGCGCCAGACGCCGTTTCCCATGCTGCGACTGGTAGCCCTGATGAACGTGCGCTCGCACCTGATTCTGGATGCGCAGGTGAGTCCCTACCGGCGCAGTGAGATGCGCTTGGCCGATGAGTTTATGCAGCAGATTCCCAATCAGTCGGTGACGCTGTTCGATAAGGGCTTCTGGAGTGCCGACTTGCTGTTGCGCCTGGGCGCCGCAGGGGAAAGCCGGCACTGGCTGATTCCGGCCCGCCAAGGGCTGGTTGGCGAGGAAGTCGCTCGTTACGGCAAGGGCGATCGTTTGCTGCGCATGAAGGTGTCGGCACAGGCACGAAAGCGCAACCCCGACCTGCCGACGCACTGGGAGGTACGTGAAGTCAGCTACGCCGTGAAGGACAAGATCAAGACAGTGCTCACCTCGCTGCCTGCGGATACTTACAGCGCCAAGACCATCGCCAAGCTGTATCAGGAGCGCTGGGAGATCGAGCTGGGCTTCCGGGATATCAAAAGCTCTCTGCAGCAGAATGCGATGACCCTGCGCAGCAAGGTAACGGAGCTGGTCTACCAGGAGGTCTGGGGCTTGTTGTTGGCCTACAACATCATCCGCCGCGAAGCCGGTCAGGCAGCCGTCGCCTTCGGCCGCTCTCCGGGCGACATCCGCTTCAAACCAGTAGCTCAATACATCGCCGTGCAATTGATCGTGATGGCGGCGGCCAACCCGATTTCAGCAACAGGAACACGATTGTCGGAGCTGAGAGCAGGAATCGGTGGGCTGTTTCTGGATCACCGTCCAAGGCCATCAAGACCAAGGACGGTGAAGATCTCAAAGACCCGTTATCCAGTGGATCGAAAGGCTGCTCCGCTTAAGTGA
>NZ_PIYS01000007.1:0-16549 GCF_002835605.1 Pseudomonas fluvialis
GCACCAACGGTACGACCACCTTCGCGAATAGCGAAGCGCAGGCCGTCTTCCATGGCGATCGGCTTGATCAGGGTGACAACCATTTTGATATTGTCGCCCGGCATTACCATCTCAACACCTTCCGGCAGTTCGCACGAACCGGTTACGTCAGTGGTACGGAAGTAGAACTGCGGACGGTAGCCCTTGAAGAACGGGGTGTGACGACCACCTTCTTCCTTGGACAGCACGTACACTTCTGCTTCGAACTTGGTGTGCGGCTTGATGGTGCCCGGCTTGGCCAGAACCTGACCACGCTCAACTTCATCACGCTTGGTACCGCGCAGCAGTACGCCACAGTTCTCACCCGCACGACCTTCGTCGAGCAGCTTGCGGAACATTTCAACACCAGTACAGGTGGTCTTCAGGGTCGGACGCAGGCCAACCACTTCGATCTCTTCCTGGATTTTGACAATGCCACGCTCAACACGACCGGTTACCACGGTGCCACGACCGGAGATCGAGAACACGTCTTCGATCGGCATCAGGAACGGCTTATCAATGGCACGCACCGGCTCCGGAATGTAGCTGTCGAGAGTCTCGACCAGCTTCTTCACGGCAGTGGTACCCATTTCGTTGTCGTCCTGACCGTTCAGAGCCATCAGCGCGGAACCGATCACGATCGGAGTGTCATCACCCGGGAAATCATAGGTGGACAGCAGGTCGCGAACTTCCATCTCGACCAGCTCCAACAACTCAGCGTCATCCACCATGTCGGCCTTGTTCAGGAACACGACAATGTACGGAACGCCTACCTGACGGGACAGCAGGATGTGCTCACGAGTCTGCGGCATGGGGCCGTCGGCAGCCGAGCAAACCAGGATCGCACCGTCCATCTGGGCAGCACCGGTGATCATGTTCTTCACATAGTCAGCGTGACCCGGGCAGTCAACGTGCGCGTAGTGACGAGTCTCGGAGTCATACTCTACGTGAGCAGTGTTGATGGTGATACCGCGAGCCTTCTCTTCCGGGGCGCTGTCGATCTTGTCGAAGTCAACCTTGGCGGAACCGAATACTTCGGAGCACACGCGGGTCAGAGCAGCAGTCAGAGTGGTCTTGCCATGGTCAACGTGACCAATGGTGCCAACGTTGACGTGCGGTTTGTTACGTTCAAATTTTTCCTTAGCCACGACAGTAAACCTCTTACTTAAAGGGCGGAATTAGCCTTGTTTTTTAACCAGCGCTTCGACGATGTTCGACGGAGCTTCTGCGTACTTGGAGAACTCCATGGAGTAGCTCGCGCGACCCTGGGACATGGAGCGAACGTCGGTAGCGTAACCAAACATCTCGCCCAGCGGTACTTCGGCACGGATAACCTTGCCGGACACCGAGTCTTCCATACCCTGGATCAGACCGCGACGACGGTTCAGGTCACCCATCACGTCGCCCATGTAGTCCTCGGGGGTCACTACTTCTACCTTCATGATCGGCTCAAGCAGCTTACCACCGCCCTTCTGGGCCAGTTGCTTGGTCGCCATGGAAGCAGCGATCTTGAACGCCATTTCGTTGGAGTCCACATCGTGGTAGGAACCATCGAACACCGAAGCCTTCAGGCCGATCAGCGGATAACCGGCAACGACGCCGTTCTTCATCTGCTCTTCGATACCTTTCTGAATGGCCGGAATGTATTCCTTCGGAACCACACCACCCACGACTTCGTTGGTGAACACCAGACCTTCGGTGATATTGCCCTTGTCGTCCACATCCGGAGTCGAGAAGCGAATCCAGCAGTGACCGAACTGACCACGACCACCGGACTGACGAACGAACTTGCCTTCGATCTCGACATTGTCCTTGGAGATGGTTTCACGGTAGGCAACCTGCGGCTTACCGATGTTGGCATCTACGCCGAATTCACGCTTCATGCGATCGACAATGATGTCCAGGTGCAGCTCGCCCATACCACCAATGATGGTCTGGCCGGACTCTTCGTCGGTCTTGACGCGGAACGACGGGTCTTCCTGAGCCAGCTTGCCCAGAGCGATACCCATTTTCTCCTGGTCAGCCTTGGTCTTCGGCTCGACAGCCACGTGAATCACGGGCTCCGGGAAGTCCATGCGCTCGAGAACGATCTGCTTGTCCAGATCACACAAGGTATCACCGGTGGTGACATCCTTCATGCCGATCAGGGCAGCGATATCGCCCGCGCGCACTTCCTTGATTTCTTCACGCTGGTTGGCGTGCATCTGCACCATACGACCAACGCGCTCTTTCTTGCCCTTGACCGAGTTGATCACCGAGTCGCCAGAAGACAGCACACCGGAATACACGCGAACGAAGGTCAGCGTACCAACGAAGGGGTCGGTAGCGATCTTGAACGCCAGCGCCGCGAACGGCTCATCGTCACTGGACTTGCGGCTGTCGACCTTCTCGTCATCATCCGGGTGCACACCCTTGATGGCTTCGACTTCGTCAGGCGCAGGCAAGTAGTCGATTACGGCATCGAGAACCAGAGGAACACCCTTGTTCTTGAACGAAGAACCACAAACTGCCGGAACGATTTCACAGGCCAGGGTACGCTGACGCAGACCAGCCTTGATCTCTTCGACGGACAGATCGCCCTCTTCGAGATACTTGTTCATCAGCTCCTCATTGGCTTCGGCTGCAGCCTCGACCATGTTGGAGCGATACTCTTCGGCCAGGTCCTGCAGCTCCGCGGGAATCTCTTCCTCGCGGTAGGTCATGCCCTTGTCTTCGTCGTTCCAGTAGATCGCCTTCATCTTCAGCAGATCGATCTGCCCGGCGAAGTTTTCTTCTGCGCCAATGGCCAATTGAACCGGAACCGGGGTATGCCCCAGACGCTTCTTGATCTGCTCAACCACACGCAGGAAGTTGGCGCCCTGACGGTCCATTTTGTTGACGTAGACGATACGCGGCACACCGTACTTGTTGGCTTGGCGCCATACGGTTTCCGACTGCGGCTCCACACCGGAGGTACCACAGAACACCACGACGGCACCATCGAGTACACGCAGCGAACGCTCTACTTCGATGGTGAAGTCCACGTGACCGGGGGTATCGATTACGTTGACACGGTACTTGTCCGGGAACTGACTGCGCGAGCCCTGCCAGAAAGTGGTTACAGCAGCGGAAGTGATGGTAATACCACGTTCCTGCTCCTGCACCATCCAGTCGGTAGTAGCCGCGCCATCATGCACTTCACCCAGCTTGTGGTTTACGCCGGTATAAAACAGTACACGCTCGGTCGTGGTGGTCTTGCCCGCGTCAACGTGGGCACAGATACCGATGTTCCGGTAGCGATTGATTGGGGTAGTACGAGCCATAAAGCCCTCGCGAAGTTAATGACGCTGAAATTAGAAGCGGTAGTGCGAGAAGGCCTTGTTGGCCTCGGCCATACGGTGCACGTCTTCACGCTTCTTCACCGCGGCGCCTTTGCCTTCAGCGGCATCCAGCAGCTCGCCAGCGAGGCGCAGAGCCATGGACTTCTCACCGCGCTTGCGCGCGTAGTCCACCAGCCAGCGCATAGCCAGGGCGTTACGACGGGACGGACGAACTTCGACCGGAACCTGGTAGGTAGCACCGCCGACACGGCGGGACTTTACTTCGACCAGCGGAGCGATGGCGTCGAGAGCTTTCTCGAAGATCTCCAGGGGATCGCTGTTCTTGCGTGCTTTGACGGTTTCCAGAGCACCGTAAACGATGCGCTCGGCAACGGCCTTCTTGCCGCTTTCCATCACGTGGTTCATGAATTTGGCGAGAAGCTGACTTCCGTACTTCGGATCGTCCAGAATCTCACGCTTGGCTGCTACACGACGTCTTGGCATTGATAAGCCCTCAAACGGTCTTCAGGTTAGCCCGGGACTGTGCCCGACCTTACTCTTATCGACTCAATAAAAAGAAAAAACGGTTGCGCGCGAATTACTTCGGACGCTTGGTACCGTACTTGGAACGACCCTGCTTACGGTCTTTAACACCGGTGGTATCCAGCGAACCACGCACGGTGTGATAACGCACACCCGGAAGGTCTTTTACACGACCGCCACGGATCAGCACGACGCTGTGCTCCTGCAGGTTGTGGCCTTCAC
This sequence comes from Pseudomonas fluvialis, assembly GCF_002835605.1. Lineage (NCBI taxonomy): Bacteria > Pseudomonadati > Pseudomonadota > Gammaproteobacteria > Pseudomonadales > Pseudomonadaceae > Pseudomonas > Pseudomonas fluvialis. The sequence goes on from NZ_PIYS01000007.1 coordinate 4,083, forward strand.
CGCCGATGTACGAAGAAACTTCGTAACCATTGGTCAGGCGCACACGGCAGACCTTACGCAGTGCCGAGTTGGGTTTTTTCGGCGTAGTGGTGTATACGCGAGTGCACACGCCACGACGCTGCGGGCAGTTCTGCAGCGCAGGCACGTCGGATTTTTCGACGATGCGCTTGCGCGGCTGACGCACCAGCTGGTTAATCGTTGCCATCTATAAGCTCCACTGTTGTCTTTCGACGCTATTGCTTTACGGGTAAAGCAAAATGGCAGAGCAACATGCCCTGCCAAATTTAGGGGTGCATGAGTCTAAAGAGACTACCCGCCCCCGTCAAGGCAAAGCCCGGGCGATTGCTCACCCGGGCCATGCACTCAATTATCCCCGGAGTTCAGCGCTTCGGTCAGTGCGGCTTCCACCTCACTGGCGCTGACACGCACAGGTTTGTCGGCATCACGCTTACGCTTGCGCTCGGCATGATAGGCCAGACCGGTACCGGCAGGAATCAGACGACCCACCACCACGTTTTCCTTCAGACCACGCAGGTAATCACGCTTGCCGGTGACAGCCGCCTCGGTAAGCACGCGAGTGGTTTCCTGGAAGGACGCCGCGGAGATGAACGACTCAGTCGACAGCGAAGCCTTGGTGATACCCAACAGCACACGGGTGTACTTGGCGATGAACTTGTCTTCCGCAGCCAGGCGCTCGTTTTCGCCCAATACAGAAGTCAGCTCGACCTGATCACCCTTGATGAAGCTGGAATCGCCCGACTCGCTCACCTCAACCTTGCGCAGCATCTGACGCAGGATGGTTTCGATGTGCTTGTCGTTGATCTTCACGCCCTGCAGGCGGTAAACGTCCTGGATCTCGTTGACGATGTACTTGGCCAGCGCACTCACACCCAGCAGACGCAGGATGTCGTGCGGGTCGCTCGGACCGTCGGAAATCACTTCACCCTTGTTCACCTGTTCGCCTTCGAAGACGTTGAGGTGACGCCACTTCGGAATCAGCTCCTCGTACGGATCGCTGCCATCGGTCGGTGTGATGACCAGACGGCGCTTGCCCTTGGTCTCTTTGCCGAAGCTGATGGTGCCGCTGATTTCCGCGAGGATCGACGCCTCTTTCGGGCGACGCGCCTCGAACAGGTCGGCAACACGCGGCAGACCACCGGTGATGTCGCGGGTCTTCGAAGTTTCCTGCGGGATACGCGCGATGACGTCACCGACACCGATCTGTGCACCGTCAGCCACGCCAACCAGGGCGTTTGCCGGCAGGAAGTACTGGGCCGGTACGTCGGTACCTGGCAACAGCAATTCCTTGCCATTGGCATCGACCAGCTTCAGGGCAGGACGAATATCCTTGCCAGCCGCCGGACGATCCTTCGGATCAAGCACTTCGATGTTGGTCAGACCGGTCAGTTCGTCGGTCTGACGCTTGATGGTGATGCCTTCCTCCATGCCAACGAAGGTCACTGTACCTTTCATCTCACTGACGATCGGGTGGGTGTGCGGATCCCACTTGGCCACGATGGCACCGGCGTCGACCTTGTCGCCTTCCTTCACGGAAATAACGGCACCGTAAGGCAGCTTGTAGCGTTCACGCTCACGGCCAAACTCATCGGCCACCGCCAGCTCACCAGAGCGGGAAACCGCGACCAGGTTGCCGTCCACGCGCTCGACGTGCTTGAGGTTGTGCAGACGGATCGCTCCGCCATTCTTCACTTGGACGCTATCGGCAGCCGAGGTACGGCTGGCGGCACCACCAATGTGGAAGGTACGCATGGTCAGCTGGGTGCCCGGCTCACCGATGGACTGGGCAGCAATGACGCCGACCGCTTCACCGATGTTGACCTGATGACCACGTGCCAGATCGCGACCGTAGCACTTGGCACAGATACCAAAGCGGGTTTCACAGGTGATCGGCGAACGCACGACCACCTCATCGATACTGTTGCGCTCGATGAACTCGACCCACTTCTCGTCAACCAGAGTACCGGCCGGCACGATGACTTCATCGCTGCCCGGCTTGAACACATCCTTGGCGATAACACGGCCCAGCACGCGCTCACCGAGCGGCTCGACCACATCGCCGCCTTCGATATGCGGAGTCATCAGCAGGCCGTGCTCGGTGCCGCAATCGATCTCGGTCACCACCAGATCCTGCGCCACATCGACCAGACGACGGGTCAGGTAACCGGAGTTGGCGGTCTTCAGTGCGGTATCCGCCAGACCTTTACGCGCACCGTGCGTGGAGATGAAGTACTGCAGTACGTTCAGACCTTCACGGAAGTTCGCGGTGATCGGCGTCTCGATGATCGAACCGTCCGGCTTGGCCATCAGGCCACGCATACCGGCCAGCTGACGGATCTGCGCAGCACTACCACGCGCCCCCGAGTCGGCCATCATGTACATGGAGTTGAAGGACTCCTGTTCGACGGTCTTGCCCTCGCGGTCGACCACCTTCTCTTTCGAGAGGTTGGCCATCATCGCCTTGGACACTTCGTCGTTGGCTTTCGACCACAGGTCGATCACCTTGTTGTACTTCTCGCCCTGGGTGACCAGGCCGGAGGCGTACTGCGATTCGATTTCCTTCACTTCCTCGGTGGCGGCGTCGATGATGCGCGCCTTCTCATCCGGGATGACGAAGTCGTTCACGCCGATCGACACACCGGAGATGGTCGAGTAGGCGAAACCGGTGTACATCAGCTGGTCGGCGAAGATCACAGTGTCCTTCAGACCCACCGTGCGGTAGCACTGGTTGATCAGTTTGGAAATCGCCTTCTTCTTCATCGACTGGTTGACCACGTCGAACGACAGGCCGGCCGGGACGATCTGGAACAGCAGCGCACGGCCGACGGTGGTGTCGACGATACGGGTGTTCTTGACCAGGCTGCCGTCCTTCTGCTTGACGGTCTCGTTGATGCGCACCTTGACCTTGGCATGCAGCGAAGCCTCACCGGCGCGGAACACCCGGTCGACTTCCTGCAGGTCGGCAAACACGCGACCTTCACCCTTGGCGTTCACCGCTTCACGGGTCATGTAGTACAGACCCAGTACCACGTCCTGCGACGGCACGATGATCGGCTCACCGTTGGCAGGCGACAGCACGTTGTTGGTCGACATCATCAGCGCGCGCGCTTCCAGCTGGGCTTCCAGCGTCAGCGGCACGTGTACGGCCATCTGGTCACCGTCGAAGTCGGCGTTGTACGCGGCACAAACCAGCGGGTGCAGCTGGATCGCTTTACCTTCGATCAGCACCGGCTCGAACGCCTGGATGCCCAGACGGTGCAGGGTCGGTGCGCGGTTGAGCAGTACGGGATGTTCGCGAATCACTTCAGCGAGAACGTCCCACACCTCGGGCAGCTCGCGCTCGACCATCTTCTTGGCCGCCTTGATGGTAGTGGCCATACCGCGCATTTCCAGCTTGCCGAAAATGAACGGTTTGAACAGCTCGAGGGCCATCTTCTTCGGCAGACCGCACTGGTGCAGACGCAGGGTCGGACCCACAGTAATTACCGAACGGCCGGAGTAGTCCACGCGCTTACCGAGCAGGTTCTGACGGAAGCGGCCTTGCTTACCTTTGATCATGTCGGCCAGCGACTTCAGCGGACGCTTGTTCGAGCCAGTGATGGCGCGACCGCGACGACCGTTGTCGAGCAGGGCGTCGACCGCTTCCTGCAGCATGCGCTTTTCGTTGCGCACGATGATGTCCGGCGCCGACAGATCGAGCAGGCGCTTCAGGCGGTTGTTACGGTTGATCACGCGGCGATACAGATCGTTCAGATCGGAAGTCGCGAAGCGGCCGCCATCCAGCGGAACCAGCGGACGCAGGTCCGGCGGCAACACCGGCAGGACAGTCAGCACCATCCACTCTGGATGGTTGCCGGAGTCCTTGAAGGCTTCCATCAGCTTCAGGCGCTTGGACAGCTTCTTGATCTTGGTTTCCGAATTGGTCTGCGGGATTTCCTCGCGCAGACGGGAAATCTCGTGATCCAGGTCGATCGCCAGCAGCAGCTCGCGTACCGCTTCAGCACCCATGCGCGCGTCGAAGTCGTCACCGAACTCTTCAAGGGCTTCAAAGTACTGTTCGTCGTTGAGCAGCTGGCCCTTCTCCAGGGTGGTCATGCCCGGATCGATCACCACGTAGCTCTCGAAATAGAGCACGCGTTCGATGTCACGCAGGGTCATGTCCAACAGCAGGCCGATACGCGACGGCAGCGACTTGAGGAACCAGATGTGGGCGACCGGCGAAGCCAGCTCGATGTGGCCCATGCGCTCGCGACGCACCTTGGCCAGCGCCACTTCCACGCCGCACTTCTCGCAGATCACGCCACGGTGCTTGAGGCGCTTGTACTTGCCGCACAGGCACTCATAGTCCTTCACCGGGCCAAAGATCTTGGCGCAGAACAGGCCATCGCGCTCCGGCTTGAAGGTACGGTAGTTGATGGTTTCCGGCTTTTTCACTTCGCCGAAGGACCAGGAACGAATCATCTCGGGCGAAGCCAGGCCGATACGAATGGCATCGAACTCTTCGATTTGACCCTGGTTTTTCAACAGATTAAGCAAGTCTTTCAAGGCCTTTCCTCCTCACGGACCTGCTGCGGCCGTCAGCGCGGCCGCAGCAGAACGTGTTATTCGGTTTCCAGTTCGATGTCGATACCGAGCGAGCGGATCTCTTTGATCAGCACGTTGAAGGACTCGGGCATGCCGGCCTCCATGCGGTGATCGCCGTCCACGATGTTCTTGTACATCTTGGTCCGGCCGTTCACGTCGTCCGACTTCACGGTCAGCATTTCCTGCAGGGTGTAGGCGGCGCCATAGGCTTCCAGCGCCCAGACCTCCATCTCCCCGAAGCGCTGACCACCGAACTGCGCCTTACCACCCAGCGGCTGCTGGGTAACCAGGCTGTAGGAACCGGTGGAACGGGCGTGCATCTTGTCGTCGACCAGGTGGTTCAGCTTGAGCATGTACATGTAGCCGACGGTGGTCGGACGCTCAAACTGATTACCGGTACGGCCGTCGAACAGGCGCATCTGGCCGCTTTCCGGCAGATCGGCCAGCTTCAACATGGCCTTGATCTCGCTCTCCTTGGCACCGTCGAAGACCGGAGTAGCCATCGGCACACCGCCCTTGAGGTTCTTCGCCAGTTCGAGGATCTCGTTATCGGAGAAGGACTCGAGGTTTTCCTGGCGGCCACCGATCTCGTTGTAGATCTCGGTGAGGAACTTGCGCAGTTCAGCGACCTTGCGCTGCTCTTCAAGCATACGGTTGATCTTCTCGCCTAGGCCCTTGGCCGCCAGGCCCAGGTGGGTTTCGAGGATCTGTCCGACGTTCATACGCGAGGGTACGCCCAGCGGGTTGAGGACGATGTCGACCGGTGTGCCATTGGCATCATGCGGCATGTCTTCGACCGGCATGATCACCGAGACCACACCCTTGTTACCGTGACGACCGGCCATCTTGTCGCCCGGCTGGATACGACGCTTGATAGCCAGGTAGACCTTGACGATCTTCAGTACGCCCGGCGCCAGATCGTCGCCCTGCTGCAGCTTGCGCTTCTTGTCTTCGAACTTGTCGTCGAGCAACTGACGGCGGTCGGAGATGTAGGCCTGCGCCTTCTCCAACTGCTCGTTGAGCGCATCGTCGGCCATACGCAGCTTGAACCACTGACCACGCTCAAGGCCGTCGAGGAACTCATCGGTGATGACCGCGCCTTTCTTCAGACCGGCACCGCCTTCTGCCTTGGCACCAACCAGCGCTGAACGCAGACGCTCGAAGGTGGCACCTTCAACAATGCGGAACTCTTCGTTGAGGTCCTTGCGGATCTCGTCAAGCTGCTGCTTTTCGATGGACAGCGCGCGGCTGTCACGCTCAACGCCGTCACGGGTGAACACCTGCACATCAATCACAGTACCCTTGGTGCCGGTCGGCACACGCAGGGAGGTGTCCTTCACATCAGACGCCTTCTCACCGAAGATCGCACGCAGCAGCTTCTCTTCCGGGGTCAGCTGGGTTTCGCCTTTCGGGGTGACCTTACCAACTAGGATATCGCCCGGACCAACCTCGGCACCGACATAGACAATGCCTGCTTCGTCGAGCTTGTTCAGCGCAGCTTCACCCACGTTGGGAATGTCCGCGGTGATCTCTTCAGCACCCAGCTTGGTATCCCGGGCGACACAGGTCAGCTCCTGGATATGGATGGTGGTGAAACGATCTTCCTGAACCACGCGCTCGGACAGGCAGATGGAGTCTTCGAAGTTGAAGCCGTTCCACGGCATGAACGCGACGCGCATGTTCTGACCCAGCGCCAGCTCACCCATGTCGGTGGACGGGCCGTCAGCCATGATGTCGCCGCGCGCCACCTGATCACCCTTCTGTACCAGCGGACGCTGGTTGATGCAGGTGTTCTGGTTGGAGCGGGTGTACTTGGTCAGGTTGTAGATATCGACACCGGCTTCGCCTGTTTCGACTTCGTCATCGTTGACACGCACCACGATGCGGCTAGCGTCGACGGAGTCGATCACACCACCACGACGGGCCACGACGCAAACGCCGGAGTCACGAGCAACGTTGCGCTCCATGCCGGTACCCACCAGCGGCTTGTCGGCACGCAGGGTCGGCACAGCCTGACGCTGCATGTTCGACCCCATGAGGGCGCGGTTGGCGTCGTCGTGCTCGAGGAACGGAATCAGGGAAGCAGCAACCGAGACAACCTGCTTGGGCGAGACGTCCATCAGGGTGACGTCTTCCGGCGCCTTCACGGTAAATTCGTTGAGGTGACGTACTGCCACCAGCTCGTCGACCAGCTCACCCTTGTCGTTCAGGGTCGCGGAGGCCTGAGCGATCACGTGATCGGCTTCTTCGATAGCAGACAGGAAGACGATTTCGTCAGTGACCTTGCCTTCCTTGACCACACGGTACGGACTTTCCAGGAAGCCGTACTGGTTGGTGCGGGCGTAGGCGGCCAGCGAGTTGATCAGACCGATGTTCGGACCTTCAGGGGTCTCAATCGGGCACACGCGACCGTAGTGGGTCGGGTGTACGTCACGGACTTCGAAGCCGGCACGCTCACGAGTCAGACCACCTGGGCCAAGCGCGGAAACACGACGCTTGTGGGTGATCTCGGAGAGCGGGTTGTTCTGGTCCATGAACTGCGAAAGCTGGCTGGAACCGAAGAACTCCTTCACCGCCGCGGCAACCGGCTTGGCGTTGATCAGGTCCTGCGGCATCAGGCCTTCGCTTTCGGCCATCGACAGACGTTCCTTGACCGCGCGCTCGACACGCACCAGGCCGACACGGAACTGGTTCTCGGCCATTTCGCCGACACAACGTACGCGACGGTTACCCAGGTGGTCGATGTCATCGACGATGCCTTTACCGTTACGGATGGCTACCAGAGTCTTCAAAACGTCGACGATGTCTTCCTTGCTCAGCACGCCCGAACCTTCGATCTCGGTGCGACCGATACGACGGTTGAACTTCATGCGGCCAACAGCCGACAGGTCGTAACGCTCGGCACTGAAGAACAGGTTGTTGAAAAGGGTCTCGGCGGCATCCTTGGTCGGCGGCTCACCAGGACGCATCATGCGATAGATTTCGACCAACGCTTCCAGCTGGTTGCTGGTGGAGTCGATCTTCAGTGTGTCGGAGATGAACGGACCACAATCGATATCGTTGGTGTACAGCGTCTCGATGCGCACGACCTGGGCTTTGACAATCTTGGCCAGCAGATCCGTGGTCAGTTCAGCATTGCAGTCGGCAATGATCTCGCCAGTTGCCGGATGCACAATCGCCTTGGCAATAGTACGGCCGAGCACATATTCCAGCGGGACTTCCAGCTCCTTGATGCCGGCCTTGTCGATCTGGTTGATATGACGCGCCGTGATACGACGGCCCTGTTCGACAATGACCTTGCCCTTTTCATCCTGAATATCAAAGGCCGCAATTTCACCGCGCAGGCGCTGGGGAACCAGCTCCAGCTTGAGGCGCTCACCTTCGACATGGAATACGTTGGTATCGTAAAAATTCGTGAGAATCTCTTCGGTGCCATAGTTAAGCGCGCGCAACAAAACCGAGGCAGGCAGTTTGCGACGACGGTCGATACGCACGAAAACGCAGTCCTTGGCATCAAACTCAAAGTCCAGCCAGGAACCACGATAGGGAATGATGCGCGCGGAATACAGCAGCTTGCCCGAGCTATGGGTCTTGCCACGGTCGTGGTCGAAGAACACACCCGGAGAACGGTGCAGCTGGGAAACGATCACCCGCTCGGTACCATTGATGACGAAGGTACCGTTCTCGGTCATGAGCGGAATTTCGCCCATGTAAACTTCTTGCTCTTTGATGTCCTTGATCGCTTTGTTCGACGACTCTTTGTCGAAAATGATCAGGCGCACCTTGACTCGCAGCGGCACCGCAAAGGTCACGCCGCGCAACACGCATTCCTTGACGTCAAAGGCCGGCTCGCCCAGACGGTAGCCGACATATTCCAGGGCAGCGTTACCGGAGTAGCTGATGATCGGGAATACGGACTTGAAGGCCGCATGCAGGCCGATGTCGCGGATCTGCTCCTTGCTCACGCCTTGCTGCAAGAATTCACGGTACGAATCCAGTTGGATGGCCAGGAGGTAAGGCACATCCATAACGTCCGGCAACTTGCTAAAGTCCTTGCGGATACGTTTTTTCTCAGTATATGAGTAAGCCATCAGCGTTCCCCAGCTTGGTCACCTGCTTGTTTGGCAGCCGCCGGCGGCGGCTACCAGAAAATCGTGCAAGCCCTACGGCCTGCGCCACCTTTCCGGTGGGTATTCCGTTTACAGCCAGGTACGGCCTAGAACGGAAAAAGGCCGGTGGCAATTGCCACCAGCCGTCAGCCTGTTGCTTAACGCGCGGGCTGTAGACGCAAGGTCGTCGCTTACTTGAGCTCGACTTTGGCGCCTGCTTCTTCCAGGGCCTTCTTGGCAGCTTCGGCTTCTTCTTTCGAAACGCCTTCTTTGACAACGCCCGGGGCGCCATCGACAACTGCCTTGGCTTCTTTCAGACCCAGACCAGTCAGTTCGCGAACTGCCTTGATCACGTTCACTTTCTTGTCGCCAGCGTCAGCCAGGAAGATGGTGAACTCGGTCTGCTCTTCAACAGCGGCAGCGGCAACAGCCGGGCCAGCTGCAACAGCAGCAGCGGCGGTAACGCCGAACTTCTCTTCCATCGCCTTGATCAGTTCAACGATCTGCATGACGGACATTTCGGATACGGCGTTGATGATGTCTTCGTTGGTCAGAGCCATGACTCTAATTCCTGTATTGGGGTGACAGCCTTCGCGGCCATCAAATTAAACAAATAACGTTGAAAGAGGTGAGATGCCTGAATCAGGCAGCAGCGCCTTCTTTCTGGTCGCGAATAGCCGCCAGAGTACGAGCCAGCTTGCTGGTAGCGCCTTGAATCACGCTCATCAGCTGTGCAACGGCTTCGTCGTAGGTCGGCAGAGTTGCCAGTACGTCGATCTGATTGGCTGCAATGAACTTGCCTTCAAACGCAGCTGCCTTGATCTCGAACTTGTCCTGACCCTTGGCAAACTCCTTGAAAATACGGGCAGCAGCGCCCGGATGTTCGTTGGAGAAGGCAACCAGGGTCGGGCCTTTGAACACGTCGTTGAGCACTTCAAAATCAGTGCCTTCAACGGCGCGCTTGAGCAGGGTGTTACGTACGACTTTTACGTACACACCAGCTTCGCGGGCCTCTTTACGGAGTCCGGTCATAGCACCTACGGTCACGCCACGGGCATCAGCCACGACAGCGGACAGGGCAGCTTTGGCAGCCTCGTTGACTTCAGCGACGATGGCCTTCTTGTCTTCGAGTTTAATTGCCACGGGTTTACTCCTGGATGTTACCGTTTCGCCAAGCCAGGCTTGGCGTCGTTTTGGTGTCTGATTCGGTAAGGAATCGGGAGCACCATCTGCGTAGGCAATGGTTTAAGACTTACGTCACCTACGGTCTTGGATAGCCCCCGCCAGGCAGGGACCCCAATAGTTGGGGTGAAGGCTAGCCTTCACCCCTTATCACTTAGGCTTCCAGAGAAGCCTGATCGATCTGCAGACCCGGACCCATGGTGGTGCTCAGGGTAATACGCTTGACATACACACCTTTGGAGGTGGACGGCTTCAGGCGCTTCAGATCAGCCAACAGTGCTTCGACGTTTTCCTTCAGCTTGGTCGGCTCGAAATCAACCTTGCCTACGGAGGCGTGCACGATACCGTTCTTGTCGGTACGGAAGCGTACCTGACCAGCCTTAGCATTCTTGACCGCAGTAGCGACGTCAGGAGTCACAGTGCCTACTTTCGGGTTCGGCATCAGACCACGCGGACCAAGAACCTGACCCAACTGACCGACTACACGCATGGCATCCGGAGAAGCAATGACCACGTCATAGTTCAGATCACCGGCCTTCATTTCGGCAGCCAGATCATCCATACCAACCTTGTCTGCACCAGCAGCCAGAGCAGCTTCAACGCCCGGGCCCTGAGTAAACACGGCAACACGAACAGTCTTGCCAGTACCATTGGGCAGCACGGTGGCGCCGCGAACGACCTGGTCAGACTTGCGCGGATCAACACCGAGGTTGAAGGCAATATCTACCGACTCTTTGAACTTGATGGTCGACAGCTCAGCCAGCAGAGCGGCGGCCTCGACAAAAGCGTATTGCTTGCCAGCCACCACTTTCTCAGCGATAGCCTTTTGGCGCTTGGTCAACTTAGCCATTACACACCCTCCACGTTCAGGCCCATGCTGCGAGCAGAACCGGCGATAGTACGCACAGCTGCATCGAGGTCAGCAGAAGTCAGATCAGCCTGCTTGGTCTTGGCAATCTCTTCCAGCTGAGCACGGGTAACGGTACCCACTTTCTGGGTGTTCGGGCGCGCAGAACCACTGGCGATACCAGCGGCTTTCTTCAGCAATACAGCTGCCGGAGTGCTCTTGGTTTCGAAAGTGAAGCTACGATCACTGTATACAGTGATGATTACCGGGGTCGGCAGACCGGCTTCCATACCCTGAGTACGGGCATTGAAGGCCTTGCAGAACTCCATGATATTCACGCCATGCTGACCCAGCGCAGGGCCAACGGGCGGCGACGGATTGGCCTGACCGGCCTTAACCTGAAGCTTGATGTAAGCTTGGATTTTCTTAGCCATTTAACACTCCAATTATGGGTTCAAGCGCCCAAAGGCTCCCCACTCTCTTTTTTGGGTTTATCCCAGTGACAACAAAGCCCCGCAGCCAAAAGACTGCGGGGCGCGGGATTACATGGTCAGACCTTTTCGACCTGACTGAACTCCAGCTCAACCGGCGTGGAGCGACCAAAAATAATCACAGCCACATGAATACGGCTTTTCTCATAGTTGACTTCCTCAACAACGCCATTGAAATCAGCGAAGGGACCATCAACCACTCGAACCGTCTCACCCGGCTCAAACAGCGTTTTGGGTTTAGGCTTATCACCGCTATCCGCCACACGACGAAGGATGGCCTCAGCCTCCTTCTCGGTAATCGGCGCAGGCTTATCAGCCGTACCACCAATAAAACCCATGACACGAGGCGTATCCTTGATCAAGTGCCAAGTACCCTCGCTCATCTCCATCTGCACAAGAACATAGCCCGGGAAGAACTTGCGCTCGCTCTTGCGTTTCTGGCCGTTACGCATCTCAACCACTTCTTCAGTGGGAACCAGAATCTCGCCGAACTGCTCTTCCATGCCAGCTAACTTGACACGCTCGATTAGCGAGCGCATGACATGCTTTTCGTAACCCGAATAAGCATGCACAACGTACCAACGCTTAGCCACGGCGCACCTATCAACCAACAATCAGAGAAACAAGCCAGCCGAGCAGGGAGTCAAGCCCCCACAACATCAGCGCCATAAGAAGAACCACCAGAACAACAATCATGGTGGTTTGGGTAGTTTCCTGGCGCGTCGGCCAGACCACCTTGCGAATTTCAACGCGCGCCTCTTTCAACAGAACAGCAAAGGCCTTGCCTTTCGCCGTCTGAAACGCCAGAAAGCCCGCTGCAGCAGCAAGCACCAGCAGCACCAGGACACGATAAAGAATCGGCTCAGCGGAAAAATACTGATTCCCGACCACGCCAACAGCAACCAAGAGCGCCACAGCCAGCCACTTAAGGGCATCAAGGCGATTTTCGCTGCCTTCAACTTTACTCGTCATCTAAGAAAATCCTGCTGCAAGAAACGCCAAATTCGCATTTTGGAATTTGGCAGGCCAGGAGGGAATCGAACCCCCAACCTGCGGTTTTGGAGACCGCCGCTCTGCCAATTGAGCTACTGGCCTAGATAAGTCAGGCCGACCATTATGCCGACCTGACGAACCAATATCAACGATTACTCGATGACTTTGGCAACCACGCCAGCACCAACGGTACGACCACCTTCGCGAATAGCGAAGCGCAGGCCGTCTTCCATGGCGATCGGC
>NZ_PIYS01000008.1:0-95361 GCF_002835605.1 Pseudomonas fluvialis
CTTGATCGAAACGCTCTTTAACAAATTGAATCAAGCAATTCGTGTGGGTGCTTGTGGAGTAAGACTGATGTCGCAAGATTATCAGTATCACAAGTAACACTCGTGAATTCGAGAGTTTTTTGCGATTGCTGAGCCAAGTTTAGGGTTTTCTCAAAACCCAATCAGTATTGAACTGAAGAGTTTGATCATGGCTCAGATTGAACGCTGGCGGCAGGCCTAACACATGCAAGTCGAGCGGATGAGGGGAGCTTGCTCCTTGATTCAGCGGCGGACGGGTGAGTAATGCCTAGGAATCTGCCTGGTAGTGGGGGATAACGTTCCGAAAGGAACGCTAATACCGCATACGTCCTACGGGAGAAAGCAGGGGACCTTCGGGCCTTGCGCTATCAGATGAGCCTAGGTCGGATTAGCTAGTTGGTGAGGTAATGGCTCACCAAGGCGACGATCCGTAACTGGTCTGAGAGGATGATCAGTCACACTGGAACTGAGACACGGTCCAGACTCCTACGGGAGGCAGCAGTGGGGAATATTGGACAATGGGCGAAAGCCTGATCCAGCCATGCCGCGTGTGTGAAGAAGGTCTTCGGATTGTAAAGCACTTTAAGTTGGGAGGAAGGGCAGTAAGTTAATACCTTGCTGTTTTGACGTTACCAACAGAATAAGCACCGGCTAACTTCGTGCCAGCAGCCGCGGTAATACGAAGGGTGCAAGCGTTAATCGGAATTACTGGGCGTAAAGCGCGCGTAGGTGGTTTTGTAAGTTGGAGGTGAAATCCCCGGGCTCAACCTGGGAACTGCCTCCAAAACTGCATGACTAGAGTACGGTAGAGGGTAGTGGAATTTCCTGTGTAGCGGTGAAATGCGTAGATATAGGAAGGAACACCAGTGGCGAAGGCGACTACCTGGACTGATACTGACACTGAGGTGCGAAAGCGTGGGGAGCAAACAGGATTAGATACCCTGGTAGTCCACGCCGTAAACGATGTCAACTAGCCGTTGGGTACCTTGAGTACTTAGTGGCGCAGCTAACGCATTAAGTTGACCGCCTGGGGAGTACGGCCGCAAGGTTAAAACTCAAATGAATTGACGGGGGCCCGCACAAGCGGTGGAGCATGTGGTTTAATTCGAAGCAACGCGAAGAACCTTACCTGGCCTTGACATGCTGAGAACTTTCCAGAGATGGATTGGTGCCTTCGGGAACTCAGACACAGGTGCTGCATGGCTGTCGTCAGCTCGTGTCGTGAGATGTTGGGTTAAGTCCCGTAACGAGCGCAACCCTTGTCCTTAGTTACCAGCACGTTATGGTGGGCACTCTAAGGAGACTGCCGGTGACAAACCGGAGGAAGGTGGGGATGACGTCAAGTCATCATGGCCCTTACGGCCAGGGCTACACACGTGCTACAATGGTCGGTACAAAGGGTTGCCAAGCCGCGAGGTGGAGCTAATCCCATAAAACCGATCGTAGTCCGGATCGCAGTCTGCAACTCGACTGCGTGAAGTCGGAATCGCTAGTAATCGTGAATCAGAATGTCACGGTGAATACGTTCCCGGGCCTTGTACACACCGCCCGTCACACCATGGGAGTGGGTTGCTCCAGAAGTAGCTAGTCTAACCTTCGGGGGGACGGTTACCACGGAGTGATTCATGACTGGGGTGAAGTCGTAACAAGGTAGCCGTAGGGGAACCTGCGGCTGGATCACCTCCTTAATCGAAGACACAGCTTCTTCATAAGTTCCCACACGAATTGCTTGATTCACTTGCGAAAAGCGATTGGGTTTAGACCCGAGAGTACGATTGGGTCTGTAGCTCAGTTGGTTAGAGCGCACCCCTGATAAGGGTGAGGTCGGCAGTTCGAATCTGCCCAGACCCACCAATCGAAGGGGCCATAGCTCAGCTGGGAGAGCGCCTGCTTTGCACGCAGGAGGTCAGGAGTTCGATCCTCCTTGGCTCCACCATTTACTCTAATCGCTGAAAGCTCAGAACTGAGCATCTGGTCTTAATGGCTTGGATGTTGAGTTCTGGACTTTGCGCCAGAACTGTTCTTTAAAAATTTGGGTATGTGATAGAAGTAGACCGATGTGTTGCTTTCACTGGCAGCATGTCGAGTCAAGGTAAAATTTGCGTGTTCTCTATGCAAATTTTCGGCGAATGTCGTCTTCACGTTATAGACAGTAACCAGATTGCTTGGGGTTATATGGTCAAGTGAAGAAGCGCATACGGTGGATGCCTTGGCAGTCAGAGGCGATGAAAGACGTGGTAGCCTGCGAAAAGCTTCGGGGAGTCGGCAAACAGACTTTGATCCGGAGATCTCTGAATGGGGGAACCCACCTGACATAAGTCAGGTATCACACACTGAATCCATAGGTGTGTGAGGCGAACCAGGGGAACTGAAACATCTAAGTACCCTGAGGAAAAGAAATCAACCGAGATTCCCTTAGTAGTGGCGAGCGAACGGGGACTAGCCCTTAAGCTTCTTTGACTTTAATAGAACGCTCTGGAAAGTGCGGCCATAGTGGGTGATAGCCCCGTATATGAAAGGGTCTTAGAAGTGAAATCGAGTAGGACGGGGCACGAGAAACCTTGTCTGAATATGGGGGGACCATCCTCCAAGGCTAAATACTACTGACTGACCGATAGTGAACCAGTACCGTGAGGGAAAGGCGAAAAGAACCCCGGAGAGGGGAGTGAAATAGAACCTGAAACCGTATGCGTACAAGCAGTGGGAGCCTACTTTGTTAGGTGACTGCGTACCTTTTGTATAATGGGTCAGCGACTTATATTCAGTGGCAAGCTTAACCGAATAGGGGAGGCGTAGCGAAAGCGAGTCTTAATAGGGCGTTTAGTCGCTGGGTATAGACCCGAAACCGGGCGATCTATCCATGGGCAGGTTGAAGGTTAGGTAACACTGACTGGAGGACCGAACCGACTACCGTTGAAAAGTTAGCGGATGACCTGTGGATCGGAGTGAAAGGCTAATCAAGCTCGGAGATAGCTGGTTCTCCTCGAAAGCTATTTAGGTAGCGCCTCATGTATCACTGCTGGGGGTAGAGCACTGTTTCGGCTAGGGGGTCATCCCGACTTACCAAACCGATGCAAACTCCGAATACCAGCAAGTGCCGAGCATGGGAGACACACGGCGGGTGCTAACGTCCGTCGTGAAAAGGGAAACAACCCAGACCGTCAGCTAAGGTCCCAAAGTTATGGTTAAGTGGGAAACGATGTGGGAAGGCTTAGACAGCTAGGAGGTTGGCTTAGAAGCAGCCATCCTTTAAAGAAAGCGTAATAGCTCACTAGTCGAGTCGGCCTGCGCGGAAGATGTAACGGGGCTCAAACCATACACCGAAGCTACGGGTGTCACGTAAGTGACGCGGTAGAGGAGCGTTCTGTAAGCCTGTGAAGGTGAGTTGAGAAGCTTGCTGGAGGTATCAGAAGTGCGAATGCTGACATGAGTAACGACAATGGGAGTGAAAAACTCCCACGCCGAAAGACCAAGGGTTCCTGCGCAACGTTAATCGACGCAGGGTTAGTCGGTCCCTAAGGCGAGGCTGAAAAGCGTAGTCGATGGGAAACGGGTTAATATTCCCGTACTTCTAGTTACTGCGATGGGGGGACGGAGAAGGCTAGGCCAGCACGGCGTTGGTTGTCCGTGTTTAAGGTGGTAGGCTGATTTCTTAGGCAAATCCGGGAAATCAAGGCCGAGAACTGATGACGAGCGTTCTTTTAGAATGCGAAGTGGTTGATGCCATGCTTCCAGGAAAAGCCTCTAAGCTTCAGGTAACTAGGAACCGTACCCCAAACCGACACAGGTGGTTGGGTAGAGAATACCAAGGCGCTTGAGAGAACTCGGGTGAAGGAACTAGGCAAAATGGCACCGTAACTTCGGGAGAAGGTGCGCTGGTGAGGGTGAAGTATTTACTACGTAAGCCCATGCCAGTCGAAGATACCAGGCCGCTGCGACTGTTTATTAAAAACACAGCACTCTGCAAACACGAAAGTGGACGTATAGGGTGTGACGCCTGCCCGGTGCCGGAAGGTTAATTGATGGGGTTAGCGCAAGCGAAGCTCTTGATCGAAGCCCCGGTAAACGGCGGCCGTAACTATAACGGTCCTAAGGTAGCGAAATTCCTTGTCGGGTAAGTTCCGACCTGCACGAATGGCGTAACGATGGCGGCGCTGTCTCCACCCGAGACTCAGTGAAATTGAAATCGCTGTGAAGATGCAGTGTATCCGCGGCTAGACGGAAAGACCCCGTGAACCTTTACTGTAGCTTTGCACTGGACTTTGAGCCTGCTTGTGTAGGATAGGTGGGAGGCTTTGAAGCGTGGACGCCAGTTCGCGTGGAGCCATCCTTGAAATACCACCCTGGCATGCTTGAGGTTCTAACTCTGGTCCGTTATCCGGATCGAGGACAGTGTATGGTGGGCAGTTTGACTGGGGCGGTCTCCTCCCAAAGAGTAACGGAGGAGTACGAAGGTGCGCTCAGACCGGTCGGAAATCGGTCGTAGAGTATAAAGGCAAAAGCGCGCTTGACTGCGAGACAGACACGTCGAGCAGGTACGAAAGTAGGTCTTAGTGATCCGGTGGTTCTGTATGGAAGGGCCATCGCTCAACGGATAAAAGGTACTCCGGGGATAACAGGCTGATACCGCCCAAGAGTTCATATCGACGGCGGTGTTTGGCACCTCGATGTCGGCTCATCACATCCTGGGGCTGAAGCCGGTCCCAAGGGTATGGCTGTTCGCCATTTAAAGTGGTACGCGAGCTGGGTTTAGAACGTCGTGAGACAGTTCGGTCCCTATCTGCCGTGGACGTTTGAGATTTGAGAGGGGCTGACCTTAGTACGAGAGGACCGGGTTGGACGAACCTCTGGTGTTCCGGTTGTCACGCCAGTGGCATTGCCGGGTAGCTACGTTCGGAAGAGATAACCGCTGAAAGCATCTAAGCGGGAAACTTGCCTCAAGATGAGATCTCACTGGAGCCTTGAGCTCCCTAAAGGGCCGTCGAAGACTACGACGTTGATAGGCTGGGTGTGTAAGCGTTGTGAGGCGTTGAGCTAACCAGTACTAATTGCCCGTGAGGCTTGACCATATAACACCCAAACAATTTGGCTGTTAGACGGTTGAAGTCGACAAACCGAAAATTTGCCTGAACACGCAATACCAAGACATCACATACCCAATTCGCTGTAGCGCCTCAAAACGATACAGCAACAAAATTGCTTGACGACCATAGAGCGTTGGAACCACCTGATCCCTTCCCGAACTCAGAAGTGAAACGACGCATCGCCGATGGTAGTGTGGGGCTTCCCCATGTGAGAGTAGGTCATCGTCAAGCACCTATACGAAACCCCAGCTTCGAAAGAAGCTGGGGTTTCTTCTTTGTGCGCGGGAAAAGAGCATGTCTGAGTCCCCCCTGATTGGCGCCAGTCATCTGCACTTGCCGGCCGGCCCTTGGCGTTGGCTACTCGACGGCTTGTGTGACGTGCTGCCAGGGGTGGATCGCGCCACCTGGCTGGCTCGTCTGCAGCAAGGCAAGGTGCTTTTTCAGGGGCAGCCACTGGCTGTGGATAGCCCCTATCGCGAAGGCATGCGCGTTGAGTATTTCCGCGAAGTAGCCAATGAGCGGGAGATTCCCTTTGCGGTGGAGATCCTGCACCACGACGAGCACTTGCTGGTGGTCGACAAGCCGCATTTCCTGGCGGTGGCACCGGCCGGCCAGTGGGTCGAGCAGACCGTGCTGCGTCGCTTGCAGAGGCAACTGCAGCTGCCCGAGCTGGTGCCGCTGCATCGTCTGGATCGCTTGACCGCAGGCGTCATGCTGCTGTCCTGCCAACGAAGCAGCCGAGATGCCTACCTGTCGCTGTTTCGTCAGCAACGTATGCACAAGGTCTATGAAGCCGTTGCCGGCCCTTTGCTAGGGCTGGCCTGGCCTTATCAGGCGGCGCATTGCCTGCAGCCGGGCGAGCCGTTCTTTCGTATGCAGGCGGTCAGTGGGCCGGCCAATGCCTGGACAACGCTGCAGGTACTGGAGCGGGGTAGCGCCTACTGGCGTTATCGACTGCAGCCGCAAACCGGCCGCAAACACCAGCTACGCGTGCAGATGGCGGCGCTTGGCGCACCCTTGCGCCATGATCCGCTGTACCCGCAGTTGCAGGCACACGACGTAGATGACTTCACCCAGCCGTTGCAGTTGCTGGCCCGCAGCCTGCATTTCGACGATCCGCTCAGCGGGCTACCCCGGCATTTCCTCAGCCAGCGGCAATTGTTGCCGCTGTAGCCTGGCGCAGTGCGTCGAGCAGGCCACTGTGGCGTTGCACGCGGCGCTGGATGGCCTGCTCGAAGACTGGCGGATGGCTCTCGATCAGCGTGAAGTGCTCACGGGCACGGGTGATCCCGGTATAGATCAGCTCGCGGGTCAGTACCGGGTTGAGCGTGTCGGGCAGCAGCAGGGCGCAGTGGGCGAACTCGGAGCCCTGGGATTTATGCACGGTCATCGCATATACGGTTTCCACGGCACTCAGCCGGCTGGGCAGGACAAGGCGCAGTCCCTGCTGGCCGTCGTTGCGTGGAAACACTACGCGCAATACCTGGCGTGACGGGGTTGTGCTGTCCGGCATACACAGGGCGATACCGATGTCGCCATTCATCAGCCCGAGGTTGTAGTCATTGCGCGTAACCATGACCGGCCGCCCCTCGTACCAACCCTGGTCGCTGTCCAGCAGGCCGCGCTGCAGCAGCGCGGCGGCAATCTGCGTGTTCAGCCCTTCCACGCCCCACGGGCCCTGGCGCAGTGCGCAGAGCAACTGGAACTGCTCGAAGGCCGCCAGCACCTGGCGTGCCCAGTGCAGCCAGGCGGATGGCTGGTCAGCTGTCTCGACAGATGGACGCCGCTGCTGCATGACCTGCAGGTAATGGGTATAGCCAAGCGCCGCGCCATGGCCATCCAGCAACCGCGGTGCGAGTGCCTGCTGCTGGCTGCCGTGCAGGCGCAATACCTGCAGGTCTGCGGCTGGGCTGGCGAGGATCTGCCGTGCGTCAGCAGCATTGCCCTGATTGACGGCGCGCGCCAACTGGCCAATGCCGGAGTGGCCGGCAAAGCGCCGTGAGTGACGCAACATCAGGGTGTGCTGGGCCAGCGGTTGGTTCTGGGCGCTGCCAGGGCGCAGTTGCGGATCGTCCAGTCGTTCGCCACTGACCTGCTCCAGCCAGTGCTGCAGGTCGGCAGCGTAGTAGCCGTATTCGGCATCGCGACACAGGTCGCCAAGCAGTGCACCGGCTTCCACGGATGCCAGCTGGTCCTTGTCTCCGAGCAGGATCAGGCGGGCGGTGGCGGGCAGGGCATCGAGCAGGCAGGCCATCATTTCCAGGTCGATCATCGAGGCTTCATCGACGACCAGGACATCCAGCGCCAGCGGATTGCCCGCGTGATGACGGAAATGCCGACTGTCCGGCAGGCTGCCGAGCAGGCGATGCAGAGTGGTGACCACGCGCGGGATCAGCTCGCGCACCGCCTCGCTGACCGGCAAGGCAGCGACCTGGGCGCCGATAGATTCGCTGAGACGCGCCGCGGCTTTGCCGGTCGGTGCGGCCAGCTGGATGCGCAATGGCTGGCCGGCTTGCAGGGCGGCTTCCTGGAGCAGGGCCAGCAGGCGCACCACGCTGGTGGTCTTGCCGGTACCCGGCCCACCAGTGATCAGGCTGAAGGCACTGCGTGCCGCCAGCGCGCAGGCCACTTTCTGCCAGTCGCAGAGGCGTTTGCCGTGTTGCTCGGGCGGGCTGCTGAACAGCTCCTGTAGACGCGTGGAGAAGGTTGCGGGGAGTGCCTGCTGGCGGGGCAGGCGGGCGGCGATCTGCTTGGCCACAGTCTGCTCGTAGTTCCAGTAGCGGCGCAGGTAGAGGCGCTGGCCATCGAGTACCAGCGGGCTGTTGCCGGCTTCCGCCGTACCGGCCAGGGGGCTCTGCTGCAGGCTGCTCAGCCAGTCGTCGAGGCTGATCTGTTGCAGCAGGCGGGCCGGCGGCAGTGTGCTGGCGGAGGGATTGACCGACAGCCCGAGGCCCGGCTCGGCAAGGCAGGCGGCCAGGTCCAGGCAGACATGGCCGTGACCGAGTTGCAGGCTGCTCAGCGCCGCACCGAGCAACAGCAGTGGCGGGCTGTGCGGGTCCAGTTCCACACAGAAACGCGCCAGCGCGACGTCCAGCACGCGCAGCCAGCCCTCGCCCTGCCAGCTGTCGAGCAGCGCCAGCATGGCCTGGCGGTCGTGCAGTGCCGGGTCATGGGCAGACAGCAGGGACAGTTGTTGACTCATCGGCTGCGCTCCTTGTGCTGGCCACGAAACAGCTCATCCAGGGCATTGAGCAGGGCTTGTGGCGGTCGGTCGAGAAACAGCCCCTGGCTTGGCGCTGCCTGGCCACGCAGGAACAGGTAAAGCGCGCCACCCATGTGCTGCGCGTACTGGTAGTCGGGCAGGCGCAGCTGCAACTGGCGGTGCAGGGCCAGCAGGTAGAGCGCGTATTGCAGGTCGTAGCGCTGTTCGAGGATGCACGCCTGCATGGCTTGCGGGCTATAGGCGCTGTCGTCCTCGCCCAGCCAGTTGGATTTGTAGTCGGCCAGGTAATAGCGTCCCTGGTGTTCGAACACCAGGTCGATGAAGCCCTTGAACAGGCCGTTGAGGCGCTCGCGGCTGAGCGCCGGGCGTGGTTCGCCGGGCAGGATGTACTGGCGCACCAGGGTATCCAGTTGCTGGACCTCGACCTGCTGCACGGCCAGCCAGAACTCCAGCTCGGCCTGGTAGTGTTGCAGTTGGCAGAGTGCGACCTGCGCGCCGCCGGGCAATGCCTGTGGACGCTGCAGCAGGGCCAGCAGCCAGTCGCTGAGCGGGTCGATCCAGGCTTGCAGGTCACGCAGCTGGCAGCGCCGGGCGATCAGTTCGCGCAACTGCCCGGGTTGCCCGGCGAGCTGGGCAAAGCCTTCCTCGGCCGCCATCTCCAGCAGGCCATGGAGGAAGGTGCCGGGATTGGGGCCGCGCGGGAAGGTGTGCAGGCTGCCCGCGCGACCGCCCGGCTGTGCAGGGCTGGCCGGCTGGTGCAGGTCGCGGGCCTTTTCCTCGCGTGCGCTGTCGGCGGCCAGCGCACTGCCGGGTGTTTCCTCCTGGTAGTGCAGGGCACTGTAGGAGGCAATCCACCAGTGTTCGGCCGCCGCGCGCGGCGGTACGCGCCAGTGCAGGTCGGGCAGCGTCGCGCCGTCCTGTTGCAGCGGATGGTCATTGGGCGGCGGGGCGTTCTGCAGGTCGCAATATGGCAGGGCCTGCTGCGCCTGCAGCCAGTCGAGTAACTGGCTGCTGTTGTCCAGGCGGGCTCCGCCGCCCAGCAGGTAGCCGAGCGCCGAGCGCTCCAGACGCGAGCCCCTGGCGTTGCCCTGGGTGATGTCGGCAATGCCCAGCCAGCAACTGTGCCGAGCGCGGGTCAGGGCGACGTAGAGCAGGCGCAGGTCTTCGGCGAGGCGTTGCTGATCGGCCTCTTGCAACACCTCATCATCCACGTCCAGTTGCAGACGGCGCTGTTCGCCATCGTGCAGGTACACCGGCTGGCGGGCGTCGACGGCGCGGAAGCTGCAGATGAACGGCAGAAATACCAGCGGGTATTCCAGGCCCTTGGACTTGTGGATGGTCACCACGCGTACCAGCGCTTCGTCGCTTTCCAGGCGCAGCACCTGTTCATCGGCGTTGCCAGCCTGGCCGGCAAGCAGCTCCTGCAGGTGGCGCAGCAGGGCCTGTTCGCCATCCAGTTCGCGGGCGGCACGCTGCAGCAGCTCGGCCAGGTGCAGCAGGTTGGTCAGTACCCGTTCGCCGTCACTGCGGCGCATCAGTTGTTGTGGCAGGGCGAAGTCATGCAGCAACTGGCGTAACATCGGCAGCACGCCCTGGCGTTGCCAGCGCTGGCGATAGTCGCGGAACTGCATGACGCGCGCTTCCCACTGTCGCTCGTCCTGATTGAGTTGTTCCAGGTCGCTCAGCGACAGGCCGAGGGTGCGACTGGCCAGCGCGGCGCGCAGCAGGCGCTCCTGGTCCGGCTCGGCGCAGGCGCGCAGCCATAGCAGCAGGTCGCCGGCTTCCGGGCTGGCGAACACCGAGTCCTTGTCCGACAGGTAGACACTGCGTACCTGACGGGCGGCCAGGGCGCGGCGAATGGCCTGGGCTTCCTTGAGGTCGCGTACCAGCACGGCAATGTCGCTGGGCTGCAGGGCGTGCAGCTGCCCGTCGCGGAGAAAGCCGGCCTGCCCCTGGCGTGCCAGGTTGAGCAGCCGGGTGATTTCGCTGGCGGCACTCTCGGCCAGCGCCTGGCGGTACTTACCGGCACTCAGTGGCTGCTCGCTGGGCCACAGGCGCAGTTGCAGCGCTGCTGGGGTCTGCCCCTCGACCTGCCAGATTTCGCGGCGACCCTCGGCCTTGACCGGCTGGAAGGGCAGCGGGTTGTCGGCGCCGTTGCGGAACAGGAAGGCGCCCCGGCTGTCCGGGCGCTGTTCGGCAGCGAGAAACAGCCGGTTGACCGCCTCGACCATGGCCTCGCTGGAGCGGTAGTTGGTATCCAGGTGGTAATGCCGGCCTGTGGTGGCAGCCCGTGCGCGCAGGTAGGTGTGGATGTCCGCGCCGCGGAAGGCGTAGATCGCCTGCTTGGGATCACCGATCAGCAACAGGCCGCGCTCGGCCTGTGTGTCGTGCAGCGGGTAGACGCGGGCGAACAGGCGATATTGCAGCGGGTCGGTGTCCTGGAATTCGTCGATCAGCGCCACCGGAAACTGCCGGCCGATCAGCTCGGCCAGGCGCTGGCCGTTGTCGCCGTGCAAAGCCTGGTCGAGGCGGCTGAGCATGTCGTCGAAGCCCATTTCCGCCCGCTGCCGCTTGGCTTCGGCAAAGCCTGCGCACACCCAGGCCGCCGCGTGCTGCAGGGCCTGGCGGTGCGGGCCGGCCAGCGCCTGCAGGCGTGCCGGCAGCTGGCTCAGCGCATCCAACGCCGGGTGCGCCGGTGGCTCGCCCTGTTTCCACACCTCGGCCAGGCCCTGCGGGGTGAGGCGCTTGAAGCCGGTATCCAGGCGCAGTTCGCGCGCCTCACCCTGCGCCCAGTCGCGCAGGCGATCCAGCCAGGGCTGGTAGTACTGGGCACGCAGCTTGCGGGTATCGACCTGCTTGTCGGCCACCGCCTGGTCGAGCAGTTGCTGCAGCTCATCGACCCACTGCGACCAGGGCGCCTTGAGCTCGGCAAGGGCCTGCTGCTGCTCGCTCAGGGTGGCCTCCAGCAGGCTGTGCAGCGACTGCTGCGGCGCCGCGCCGGCCTCGTCGAGCAGCGCCTGCAGCGCCGCCCGCAAGCCATCCGGGCTGCCCCAGGCCTGCATCACCCACTGCAAGGTCTGGCCGTGCAACGGGTAGCAGTGCAGGCGCCAGTAGTCGCGCACCACCTCGGCGAGCAGCTCGCTGTGGTCGGTCTGCAACTGCTGGGTGAACAGGCTGCCGCTGTCGAAGGCATGCTCGCGCAGCATGCGCTGGCACCAACTGTGAATGGTCGAGATGGCCGCCTCGTCCATCCACTGGGCGGCGCTGTCCAGGCGTTGCGCGCAGTCGGCCCAGGCCTCGCGTGGATAATCGGCGCGCAGCAGGCGCAGCAGCGGGTCGCCGGCCTGCTCGTCGCGGAAGGCCTGCGCCGCCTCCACCAGGCGGTTGCGGATACGTTCGCGCAGCTCGCGGGTGGCGGCGTCGGTGAAGGTCACCACGAGGATTTCCGGGGGCAGCAGCGGCCGGGCGAACGCCTGCGCGCCGCCATGCCCGAGCACCAGGCGCAGGTACAGGGCGGAGATGGTGTAAGTCTTGCCGGTGCCGGCGCTGGCTTCGATGAGCCGGCTGCCATACAGCGGAAAGTCCAGGGCGAGGGGGCGGGCGGCGCTCATGGGTGCTCCTCGCGGTGCTCGTCGATAACCCGGAAGGCGCTGCCCAGCCGCTGGTAGAGGCTCGTCGCCAGCCCGGCAAACTCACCGCTGGCGGTCAGCGCGGCGAAGTCCGGGTAGTGGCGTGCCAGGCAGGCGCTCTGCTGGCACTCGCCGGTCAGCTGGTAGCCGCCTTCGTAGGCTTGTTGCGCGGCCGCTTGCGCCTTGTCCGGCACATCGGCCTGCAGCCAGGCCATGGCGCTGTTGATGGCCACCGGCAGGGGTTGCTGCAGGCCCTGTTGCCAGGCCTGCAGCCAGTCGTGCAGTTGCGCGCGGGCCACGTCGCTCGGCAGCGGCTCGGCGAGCAGGCTGACATCCTCGGCGACCAGCAGGCTGTGCAGGGGCAGGCCCTGCGCGCAGGCCAGCACATGCGTGACCCAGGGGCGCAGCAGGCGATGCCATTTCCATTGTTTGCCGCGTGCCAGACCGCCGGCCTGCAGTTCGATGCGCGCCAGCTGCGCGTCGTCGCTGCGCCCGCGCAGGCCGCTCAGCCAGCCCTGCAGGCTGAGCGGGGGAACGTCCAGGTGCAGCGGGCGGGCACTGTCCTCAGGCTGTGGCCAGGTCTGGCAGAGCGCCTGGTAGCGGGCCAGTTGCTCGGGCAGGCGGGCCTGCAGCTGTTCGCGCAATTGCTCGCCAAAACCGGCCAGCGGCAGCAGGCCGCTGCGTTGCAGAACGGCGGCCTGCTCGGCGAGCGCCTGCTGTACGGCCTGCGGCCCCTGTTCCAGTGCCTGGCTGGCGGCCTGCAGCAGGTGGCTGTGCAGCTGGTGTTGCTGCAGACCGTTGAGCAGGAAGGGCTCGTCGTCGCTGAGGTCCTGACGCTGCTCGTCGAGGAACACCTTGAGCCGCTGGTTGAAGAAATACTTCACCGGATCGCGCAGGAATGCCTGCAGCTGCTCGGGACTCAGGGTGTCCTGCTCGCTCGGCGGCAGTGCGTCGTCGGTGACTGCGCTGGCCGGCTGGTAGAGCGCCGCCCACTCGTGGGCATGGCTGAACAGGCCGGCGTCGCTGCCATTGAAATAGCGCCGGCTGAAGGGTTGCAGCGGATGCTCCTGGGTCAGCGCGTCGAGCAACTCGCCGCTGCCGTCAAGCCGCCAGGCATTCTGCAGGTGGTCGCGCAGCTGGCCGATCAGCACCGACGGCGGGCGTTCGCTGTTGTCGCGAATGCTCCGTCCGACCCAGCTGATGTACAGCTGCTCACGGGCCGCCAGCAGGGCTTCGAGGAGCAGGTAGCGGTCGTCTTCGCGGCGCGAGCGGTCGCCTGGGCGGTAGTCGCCGGCCATCAGATCAAAGTCCAGGCGCAGGGTGCTGCGCGGGTAGTCGCCATCGTTCATGCCGAGCAGGCAGACCACCCGGAAGGGGATGGCGCGCATGGGCATCAGCGTGCAGAAATTCACGGCGCCGCTGAGGAAGCGCTGGCCGAGCTTGCCCTGCTCGAGCAGGCCCAGCCAGGCCTCGCGGACCACGGCCAGCGGCAGCGGCTCGTCCAGCTGCACTGCCGTGGTCAGCTCCAGCCAGTCTTCGAGGGCCTGGCGCAGCTTGAGCAGCAAGCCCTGGTCGTGCTCGTCCTGGGCGCTGAAGCAGTTATCCAGCAGCTGGCCGAGGCACTGCCCCCAGGCGCTGGCGGGCTGCGCCTGGGCCAGTTGCTGGTGCAGCTGGTCGAGGGTGTCGAGCAGTTGCAGCAGCGGGCCGATCAGCACGGCGTCCAGCCCGCCGATCTCGTCGTAGGGCTCGATCTCGCCATACGCCTGGCCCTGGCCCACGGCATAGCCGAGGAGCATGCGGCGCAGGCCGAAGCGCCAGGTGTTCTGCTCCAGCCCTTCGGGCAGGCCGCGCTCGGCACGTCGCCGGGCGTCCAGGCCCCAGCGGATGCCGGCGCCGCGAATCCAGCGCTGCAGGGTCGCCAGGTCAGCCTCGGCGATGGCGAAGCGGGCGCGCAGCGCCGGCACGTCGAGCAGGTCGAGCACTTCGCTGACCCCCAGGCGACTGTCGGGCAGGCGCAGCAGGTGTTCCAGGGCGATCAGCAGCGGCTCCTGGCCGCGCGCCTGCTGGTCGGCCAGGGTGAAGGGAATGTAGCGCGGGTCGTGGCGCTCGTACTGGCCGAACACCGCCTGGATCGACGCGGCGTAGCTGTCGATGTCCGGCAGCATGACGATGATGTCGCGCGGGCGCAGGCTGGGGTCGGCGGCAAAGCGGGCGAGCAGCTGGTCGTGGAGGATTTCCACTTCGCGCTGGGCGCTGTGCGCCAGGTGAAAGCGCAGCGACTGGTCAGTATCCGGGCAGACCGCCGGCCACTGCGCGCGGCTTTCGGCAAGGCTGCGCAGGTTGAGGATGTCGTCCTGCAGCTGGCCGAGCAGATGGCTGCAGTCACCGGCACTGAACAGGTCGATGCGCTGCCCGCAGGCGCTGAAGTGCGCGCGGTAGGCGTCCGGCTCGTCATAGCGGTCGAGCAGGTTGATGTAGTCACGGCCCTGCTTGCCCCAGGCGGCCAGCAGGGGGTGGCCGACCCCGCAGGCCGGGCGTTGCAGCTGGCGGCGGTAGGCGTGGCGCAGCAGGTCCTTGTCGGCGACGATGTCGCCCCAGTAGTGCTGGCAAGGGTTGTGGACGCACAGCAGCACCTGGCTGAAGCGCGACAGGGCGGCCAGCGCTTCGACCATCTGTGCCGGCAGCGAAGAGATGCCGAACACCAGTACGCGGCGCGGCAGTCCCGCCGGGCGCTCCTGCAGGGCGGCCAGCTGGGCGATGAAGCGTGGATGGACACCGGCGCGGCTGGCCGCCAGTTCGGCGCTGCCGACATCGGCGAGCAGGGCCCGCCAGAGTGCTGCCTGCCAGCGTGAGTCGGCATCCAGCGGGCGGATGCCCTGGCGCGAGGTATGCAGCTGGTCGCGCCCGGCAGCCCAGTCCTGCAGCCAGTCGGCGCGATACACCTGGTACTGGTCGAACAGGTCGGCCAGCCGCTCGGCCAGCTGGTGGCGCTTGCGCAGGTCCTGGTCATCGGCGAGAAAGCGTCGCAGCGGGGCGAAACACGGCTCATCCAGCAGGCCGGGCAGCAGGCGCATCAGCCGCCAGGTCAGCGGCGCCTTGTCCAGCGGCGACTGGCGGGCAATGCTCGCGCTGCCCAGCACGTTGCGGTAGGTCTGCCAGAGAAAGCGTGCCGGCAGCTCGACCTGCACGGCGGCGGCAATGCCGGCGCGGTCTTCGGCGAGGGCCTGCTTGAGCCACTGGGCAATGCCGTTGCTTTGCACCAGCAGCACTTCGTTTTCCAGGGGATGCAAGGGGTAGCGGCGCATCCAGGTCAGCGCCAGTTCGCGCAATGCTTCCAGGTGGTTGCCATGGATCACCATGAAACCGGGCGTGAGTGCCTCGTCGTCGTGCATCTTGGATTCCTTGCCGGTCGCCGCCGGCACAGCATACGTCATCCCTGTGCCGCGGGGGCCTGGAACACCATGGCCTTCAGCGCGCATTGCGGGTCGCGGTCGGCGAACTCCGGCGGATTGTCCAGGCGTTGCACGAACTGCAGGCTGGGCGCGGCCTCGGCCATGCTGTGCAGGAGAAACTCAGTGCCGACTTCCGGGGCGTTCACGCAGGCCAGCACCAGGCCCTGCGGGGCGAGCAGTTCGGGCAGCCGGCGCAGTACGCGGGGGTAGTCCTGGCTGAGCACGAAGCTGCCTTTCTGCAGGCTCGGCGGGTCGATGATGATCAGATCGTAGGGGCCGAGCTTGCGCAGCTTGCCCCAGGAGCGGAACAGCTCATGGCCGAGAAAACTCACCCGCTCCAGAGG
Organism: Pseudomonas fluvialis; assembly: GCF_002835605.1. Taxonomy (NCBI): domain Bacteria; kingdom Pseudomonadati; phylum Pseudomonadota; class Gammaproteobacteria; order Pseudomonadales; family Pseudomonadaceae; genus Pseudomonas; species Pseudomonas fluvialis. The sequence continues at coordinate 15,751 of NZ_PIYS01000008.1, forward strand.
CTGGCCGTTCAGCCGGTGGTTGTCGCGGCCCCGGCTGAGCGCGGCGCGGGCCATGTCCAGGTTGACCACCTGCTGCGCGCCGCCGGCCAGCGCTGCCACGGAAAAGCCACAGGTGTAGGCGAACAGGTTGAGCACCCGGCGTCCGGCGGCCTGCTCGCGCACCCACTGGCGGCCCAGGCGCATATCGAGGAACAGGCCGTTGTTCTGCTTGCTGCCCAGGTCGAGCAGATAGTGCAGGCCCTGCTCGCTGACCTGGCACTGTTGCACGGGCGTGCCATGCAGCCACAGCGCCGGGCTGTCGGCCAGGTAGCGCAACTGCAGGAGCAGGCGCTCGGCGCCGCTGCTGGCCCACTGTGGCTGGCGGGTCAGCGCGTGCAGGCTGTCCTGCAGCGCGGCCAGTGCCGCCGCACCGAGGTCGCGGTACAGGCAGACCAGCAGCGTGCCCTGCAGCCAGTCCACGGTCAGCTGTTCCAGCCCCGGCCAGCAGCGCCCGCGGCCGTGCAGCAGGCGGCGCACCTCGCTGGGCGGCGAGGCGAGGCACTGCAACAGGTGTTGCTGCAAGGTGGCGAGAACGTCTGGAGTCATGTGCTGGGCCTGCTGAGTGGGGCGGGCATTTTACGCGCTGCTGGCGCGCTGTGCTCAGGGGGTGGCCGGCTCCAGCAGCAACAGGCCGCGACTGTGCTGGCGGATGGCCTGCGGGCTGCTGTGCATGGGTTGGTAGCGCCCCTCCAGGTAGTCGCTGGCCTGGTCGCGGTAATGCCGGTCGAAGCGCACACCAGTTTGCCCGAGCGGGTTGATGCCGAGTGCCGTATGGCTGTCGGCCAGGTCGATCAGGCGCCGCGTGGATGGCCCGTAGACCACCGGCCAGGGCGCCGGGCCGAGCTTGTGCGAGAGGTTGTTGGGGGTTTCGTGACCGCCGGGGGCAGGGAACGGGCCGACATTGAACAGCCAGCTCAAGGGGGCCTTGACCCCCAGCGGGTGCGGGTGGCTGAGGCGATGGGCCTGCCCCCACTGCCAGTCGCTGCGCGGGCCGAACTGCGCATCGAGATGCGCCAGGCTGGCGCGCCAGGCCCGGGCGATGATCTCCGGCGGCGTCTCGCGGCTTGCCGTGTCGCGGCGGTCCCACCAGGGGCTGAGTGGGTCGGCCAGCAGGCGCGGCAGGGCGCTGTCGATCACCCGGGTCTGCAGCAGGTTGTCGAAGAAGGCATCGCCCAGCTCGTCATGGAGGATTTCCCGGGTCAGCTGGTAGAGCAGCTGGTTGAACAGCACCGCGGCGCGCGAGTCGAGCGTATGGCTGCCGTCCCAGCGGGCCAGTTCCTCGACCAGGGCCTGTTCATCGGCGCGGGCTGTCGCACGCAGGGTGTCCAGCAGGCTGGCCAGCACCCGCTGCGGGTAGCCGCTGGCGCTGTCCAGTTGCAGCGCCTGGCTGTTCTGCAGGTCCCAGCGCACGTCGGGCTGGCGCAACTGGCGGTCGAGCTGCGCGGCGCGGTCGGCGAGGTTGTAGTAGCCGGGCACGGACACATCCTGTGGCGCCTGGTTGGCCGACAGCACATAGCCGCGTGGCGGGTTGACCTCCTGGGGATTGGCGCTGAACGGCAGGAAACCGTCCTTGCGGGCCTCGCCACGGCTGGCGTCGAGGATGAACGCCGGGTCGACGCCGGCCGGACGGCGTGGCAGGTGCGCCGCCGCCCACCAGGCGATGTCGCCGTCGGCACTGGCCCACACCAGGTTCAGCCCCGGTGCACCGATCAGCGCAGCAGCGGCTTCGGCGCGCGGCAGGCTGTCGGCGCGGTTGAGCTGGTAGAAAGCGTCGAGCAGCGGGTTGTCGCTTTCCAGAAAGGCCCACCACATGGCCAGCGGTGTGTCGCCCTGGGGGTTGGGCAGCGCCGCGTTGATCAGCGGGCCGTTGGGCGAACGGTACAGGGTGAGCCTGTGTGGCGCGGCGTCCTTGACCAGGATGGTCTCCTGCTCGACCTGCAGGTCCACCCAGCGCCCTGCATGCCAGACCTGCAGCGGGTTGTCCGGGTTGCGCCGCTCGGCGATCAGGTCGAGGTCATCGTTCTGGAACATGGTGATGCTCCAGGCGAAGCGCTGGTTGAAACCCAGCAGGGCGTGCGGGTTGAGCGCCTGGAAGTGGCCATAGAGCTCCAGATCCGGGCTGCTCAGGTGCGCTTCGTACCACACCGCCGGCGCGGCGAAGCGAATGTGCGGATCACCGGCCAGCAGCGGCTTGCCGCTGGCCGTATGGGTGCCGGCGATGGCCCAGGCGTTGCTGCCCTCGAACTGCGGCAGGCCGCTTTGCGCCAGGCTGTTCAGGCTCAGGCTGGCCAGCTGCTGCAGGTCGTGCCAGTCGCCTGCGCTCAGCGGCAGGGCGGCGCTGCTCGCTGGGTTTTCCATGAACGGCGCCAGGTAAGCGGCGCCCAGCTGGTCGCGGATATGCGTGAGCAGCGGCTCGCTGCGCAGCGCCGCGGCGAAGCTGTAGGCCATGTAGCCGGCGATGGCCAGGCTGTCCTCGGCGCTGAACGGGCGCGGCTCCAGGCCGAGCAGGTCGAACTCCAGCGGTGCCGGGCGGCTCGCCTGGTAGTGGTTGACCCCCTCCAGATAGGCCTGCAATGCCAGGAAGGCCGGGCTCTGCTGGTCGCTGCGCGCCACGTACTGGCGGGCGTGCTGGCGCAGGCGCAGGGTGCGGAACAGCCGGTCGGTATCCAGCAGTGCCGCGCCGAACACCTCGGCCAGCTCGCCATTGGCCAGGCGGCGCAGCATCTCCATCTGGAACAGGCGGTCCTGGGCATGCACGAAGCCCAGCGCCCGGTACAGGTCGGCGTCGTTCTGCGCACGGATATGCGGCACCCCGCGCTCGTCGTAGCGCACCTCTACCGGCGCCTGCAGGCCAGGCATGCGCAACCGTCCGTCGCGCAGCGGCTGCTTGTCGGCCAGGTAATAAACTGCCAGCCCGAGCAGGGCGACGAGCAACAGCAGAGCAGACAGCAACAGGCGTTTCATCGGTGCTTTTCCCGGGCAACAAAACAGCGATTGTGCCGCTGCGGGTAGCCGCTGCCCAGTGTTCGCGGCTGCTAGACTGACTATTGCAAAGCACCTCGCCGCCCATAGGAAAAAGCCATTGGCCGTGTGTGGACAAGGCTGCTTTCATGCCGCCCCACGATACCCCCTGGAGTTGCCTTGATGGGCGATGATGTACGCAACGACCGCCTCAAGGTCGACACCAGCCAGTTGCAGATCGGCATGTTCGTGGTCGAGCTGGATCGCCCCTGGACGCATACCAACTTCCTTTACCAGGGCTTCCGTATCCGCCAGGCCGAGGAAATCCGCCTGCTCCAGGAAGCCTGCGCCTATGTGTGGGTGGATGCCCGCCGTACGCAAAGCAGTAGTGAGCAGGCGCTGGAAAATGCCGCGCAACAGGCGCCGCTGCAGGCGCAGATCGCCAAGGTCGAGTTCAACCAGGCGGTCGACCAGGCTGCGCCGGTCTGGCATGCCGCCCGCGAGGAATCGTTGCGCATCCTGCAGGCGGTCAAGCTGGGCCAGGAGCTGGACGTGGCGGCCGTCAAGACGGTGGTCAAGGCGTGTGTCGACAGCATCCTCAGCAACCCGTCGGCCATGCTCTGGCTGGCGCGCATCAAGAACAGCGACGACTACACCGCCGAACACTCGCTGCGCGTGGCCATCCTCTCCATTGCCCTGGGGCGCGAGCTGGGCCTGCCGGTCTACCAGCTGGAACAGCTTGGGGTTTGCGGCATGTTGCATGACGTGGGCAAGATCAAGGTGCCCAGCGCCATCCTCAACAAGCCTGGGGCGCTGACCAGCGAAGAACTGCGCATCATGCAAAGCCATGCCAGCGAAGGGCGCAAACTGCTGATGAGCAACCAGCAGGTCACCGCCGCCACGGTCGACGTGGCCTACACCCATCATGAGCGCCTGGATGGCCGCGGCTACCCGCGCGGGCTGGATGCCAGCCGCATTCCCTATTTCGCCAAGCTGGTGGCGGTGGTCGACAGCTACGACGCGATCAACAGCGACCGCATCTACAGCAAGGGGCGCTCCAGCCTGGAGTCCCTGCGCATCCTGCTGGACGCTGCCAACACCCACTTCGACGAAGAACTGGTAGGCCATTTCATCCGTATGATCGGCATCTACCCGCCCGGCGAGATTGCCGAATTCAGCAATGGCGAAGTCGGCATCGTCATCGGCTGCGACCCACAGAGCAAACTCAAGCCGCGCGTGCTGGTGGTGCTGGACGCCCAGCAGCAGCCCTGCCGTGAGCGGATTGTCGACCTGGCGCGTGGCGACCGCGACCCGGCCGGCCGCGCCTACCGTATCCGCGAAATCCATGGCAGCGGCGCCTTTGGCATCGACATCGAAGCCTACCGGCGCAAGGGCCTGGTCATTCCTCCGGGGCTTTAGCCGGCGGCGCCTCCACGCCCCAGGCTTCGGCCCAGTCCGCGCCGAAGGTTTCCGCCGGGTGCTGGGTGCGGTCCGTACCATTGCCACAGGCCAGCGCATCGGCCGGACAATAGCGATCACAGCCCCAGCAGATACGCTCGGGATGGGGCGGGTTGACAGGAAATTTCTTGGCCATCACAGCACTCCCGTGACAGGCGCTGAACGTCGCGCCACGGTCTGTGGACAACTGCAATGGCGCGGATGTCACAGCCTGGGCGGTTTAGGCGACGTACGGGGGAATGGTGGCTTTCGGCTAGGAGCGGACGTATCAAGTAGGAAATTAAATCTGTCCCCATTGTCTCAAAGAAGACGACCAGATTATTTACCCCGGAGTCTTCTCTTTTTTCCTTTAGCACGTCGCCTTTCACTTCGAGACGAACGCTGACGAAGGTTGCGTGTTTGGATGTCCGCAACTGGTGTCAAATTTTGATAGGCGGAAATAACAGAGGAAGAAAAAACCTCGCAAACAACAGCAATGGAGGTGGCAAGAGATTTTTCTGTAGGCACTGAGCCCATCGACCTTTCAAGCCAGCGACATGCCGAGCTTGAGTTTTCTATTAGCGAATAGAACTCAGAGATGAGTGGCTGGCTAATATCAGAATAAAACTCTGCTTTTTTGTAATTCCAGCTATTGCGAATATCGCTAGGCTTTGACCAGTTATTTGTTCCGCAGATAATTAAATTAAGAGTATGAATTTCTTTCCAGTCTGGATATTTTTCCGCCAGCGGCCTAGTTAAATCTTCGTATACATTCCTCCAAACTGACTGGTGCGGTTTTTGACCGTTAGTGGTGAATGAAATTACCTCCCCACAAGCTGAAAGTCTACCTGTGAAATTTTGAGTGTCTTCTAAAAAACCTGAATTTCCCTTGGCCTTTGCAAGTAAGGTGGCGTGCTCGCATGCATCAAAACTAACCTGGAACAATCCTTGAAGTCTTAATAGCTCAATGGCCGAAAAAAACGCACAATAATAAGCTGTTGTTAGATCCCAAGGCGGAGCTATTTTTCCAGACTTTAGAGATTTTAGAGTCTGATGTTGAGCCTTGACTCGTATTTGGCCGCAATAGAAGTCTCTTAAGGTTGCCTCTTTAAAAATAATACCGTTATTAGTAAACGCCTTGAAGGAACCTTTTGAGACAGCAGTTACCTCAATGAACGGGTCATCAAGTATTGATTGTTTCAGGCTGTCGATAGACATCAGTTCAGGTGATAGTGCAAGGGCGACCTCATCCAGCACCTCTTGTATCTTTTTGGTGGAATTTGTCGCGATAACATCAATAAGTCTGCCGTTGCTCATTCAAAAAAGATCATTTGGCGTTTTTGTTTTGTATTGAATATCAAGAAGATGCGAAATGTCCTCAGCTAATTTTGCAATAGCTTCTTCGTTGGTGCCAGTATGACGATCTTCGAAGTCAAGATTTTGCAGGCACTCAAAAACTATTGAAAATGCTTCAGCGCTATATTTTTGCCCAAACATCAATGCCTGATCGCACGCCTTATCATATACTCTGAAAATCGCTTGAAAAAATGCCGACTGAGTCAGCTTTCTTTCGTGACCTATTTCAGCGAGATTCTTCACCACGCCAATCAGATAGTTTTTAATTAATTTCTTTTTGTGATCGTAGCTAAAGTCCTTCAGCGGGCTAGTGGCAAGAGTCTTGTTTAAGGCAATTTCAAAAGGCACATGCGAAAGATAACCAGGAGCTCGCTGTATTGCGCTTAATTTAGTATGCAGAGGAGAATCCTCTTCGGCATTCAAATCCTCGAATAATTGAAGCCTAATTTGATCTATGGAGTCAGGCTCTGCTATGAATTTTGTAAGTTCAATTCGTAAGGTTTTTGGAACTCCTTTTTGATTTGAGTTGATATCTATAAAATATTCGACTTCTTTTGTTAGATTTAAGTTGCTCAAAATGCATACTGGAAGCTTTATATTTTCTTGTCCCGCCAGTTCGGCTAGATGGGAACCGTAAAGGCGATGCTGACCATCAATTACAAGAAAGCTACCTTCTACGATTGGGAAGCTAATCTTTGATGTGTCTTCATCAAATTCGATATCAAGTGATTTTTGTGCGCTTAATATAATTGCGCCGGGCAGCACATGCCCTTCTGTAATATAACTTGCAATTTTCTTTGCACGAGATACCTCAAGCGTTCGTTGGAAGCCTTGAATAAGATCTTCTGATACTCGCGAAACTCGTGCAAATTTTAATATCTCGCCAGGCGCCATCGCGGTCACATAAAACCCTACGGAACCTCGGGTCAAATTTAAAGCGGTATTCGTAAAGTTTACTTGCGGCATTGTACTTCCTATGATTTATGGGTCGAATATATTATTTATTAGTCGACGTGGTGCCTAATTTATCTGCGGAAACGGCTACACAATATCGGAGCAAGATAGTGCTTTTCAAGCAAAGCAATGCAAAAGGTGGGCGCATTCATATCGACAGCTAATGGCCGCTTGAAGCCGTTCAGCTTGGCTATCACCCAACCCACATCGCGTGCAACGCTGCTCGGACGCCTGCAAGCGTTTGTGGGAGTTTTCGGGAAATCATCGATTCAGGGGGTGAATCGTTCAGCCTGGAGAAGGCGGGTAACGCAGAGAAAGATGGCGCCCGGCGGGATTCGAACCCACGACCTAAAAATGGCTCATTTACCTGAGGCGCTACGCCAGCTTTGGCACGAGTGGATTGTGCAAATGGAGTTGGTTGATGGATCACTTGAGCCTTACACATCGATTCGATGTAAATCTAAAAAACCAGCCGCTAGCAAAGCGGCTGGCCGGCCAGCTGCTTAGCCAAGCTTTACGTTCATGGTGATGCGCGCGGTAAAAACCTTCACGCCAGCCTCATCGAAAATCTCGACCGGAACCACCTTATCGCCCGCCGACTCCCAGTCGACGTCACTGCCGTCCGCGATTGCATGAACGGAGGTCTTGGCTTTAGCCAGATACTCGACGGTCATGCCTTTCGGAATCCATTTTGCGCCGCCAGGGATGGATACCTCGGTCATCATGCCGCCGGCGAGTTCAGCCGCGTTGCACAGTGCGATAGCGTGGACGGAGGCGAGATGGTTGGTGATTTCCTTGCGGAAAGGCACTTTCACTTCAGCGCGACCGGGAGTCAGCACGGAAATTTCCGGGGTAATGGTGGCGAAGTAAGGGGCCATTTGGCAGGCCATGTTGCTGAAAGCGGAAGCGCCAACGCTTTGGTACATGCCGAGAGTCTGGCTCATGAAGGGTGACCTCTGATCTGGTGAGCGGTAGGGTAAAAAAACAGAACTGAATTCTGTTCTAGAACAATATTCTTGTTTTGGGGCGCCGTCAACGACTCGTACGGGCTCTCCGTTTCACTTACCATCGCGTTTTTCTAGCCGGACTGAAGAATGGAACCTGCTGATCTCCTTGAGCGCTGCTACCCCGGGCGTCGTGCCGAGTCCAAGCGGCAGATTCTTCGTTGCGCCTTGCGGCTGTTCAACGAGTACGGAATCGATGCAACCACCATCGATATCATCCGCGCTGAGAGCGAGACGAGTGTCGGATCGATCTATCACCATTTTGGAAACAAGGAAGGCGTGATAGCGGCGCTCTACATGGCGGCGCTGGACGACCAAGCACGCCTGCGAGACGGCTACGTAAGCGGCGTAAGTTCGACCCGAGAGTGGGTCTGTGCGTTGGTCTTTAGCTATGTGGATTGGGTCGTTGGCCAGCCAGACTGGGCGCGCTTTCAATACCAGGCCCGCTACGCAGTCGCGCAAAGTGCCTTCAGTGATCAGCTCAAGGAAGCCAATCGCGTCAGGAATGCTCAGATGAGAGATTGGTTCAGCGACCCAGCCCACCAGCGTGACCTGAAGGATCTGCCGCGCGAGCTCATACCCTCGCTGATTATCGGGCCGGCTGAGAGTTACTGCCGTGCATGGCTCTCCGGTCGTGTCAAGCAAAGCCCAGATATCCACAGACAATTGCTCGCAGAGTCTGCGTGGCTGAATGTTGGGAATGGCGATTGAGCGCGCGCTCCGCTTACGCCGGTAAACAGCCTCATCTCGTTTAGCAGCGTCTGGTTCTTGCTGGTTGAAGCCGCCCCGCTATCACCCAACCCAAATCGAGTACAGCGTTGTTCGGACGCCTGCAGACGTTTATGTGGAGCTTTTCGGGGAGTCATCGATTCAGGGGGCGAATCGTTCAGCCTGGAGAAGGCGGGTAATGCAGAGAAAGATGGCGCATCCGGCGGGATTCGAACCCACGACCCCTGCCTTCGGAGGGCAGTACTCTATCCAGCTGAGCTACGGATGCGTTGCGCGGGCGAATCATACGCATCTTGCCGGGGCGCGTCCATGCCGGCTGGGCAGGTGGTTTCGTTGAGGCAGGGCCTGCAGTAGAGTGCCGGCCCCCGGCCGTGGGGCCGTTTGTGCTGAGGAGCTGATGATGCAGTGGCGTGTAGTGGCAGGTCTGGCGTTGACCCTGGTAGTGGCAACGGTGCAGGCCGGGCCTTCGCCGCAGGGACGCTGGCAGACCATCGATGACGAGACCGGCAAGGCCAAGTCGGTGGTGGAGTTGCAGGTTTCCGGCGAAGGTCAGCTGAGCGGGCGGGTGGTGGAACTGCTCAATCATTCGGGACAGGACAATCCGTTGTGCGAGGCCTGTGAGGGCGAGCGCCATGCCCAGCCGATCAAGGGCATGACCATCCTCTGGGGGCTGCGTGCCGACGAGGATGGCCGCTGGGTGGGCGGCCAGGTGCTCGACCCGGCCAAAGGCGAGGTCTACAAGGCCAAGGTCAGCCTGGATGAGGATGGCCAGCAGTTGCACCTGCGTGGTTTCATCGGTATCGAGGCGCTTGGGCGTACGCAAACCTGGCGTCGTTTGGCACCGTGAGCGAAGGGAGGTGGGGGATGCAGGACAGTTTCAGACTCTGGGATTGGCCGCTGCGGCTGTTTCACTGGTTGCTGGCCGGCAGTGTCACGGCGGCGTTGCTGACTGGCTGGCTGGGCGGCAGCCTGATGCCCTGGCATGCCCGCCTGGGTTCGCTGGTGCTCGGCTTGCTGGTGTTTCGCCTGGTCTGGGGGCTGTGTGGTTCCACCTATGCGCGCTGGGGCTACATCCTGCGTAGCCTGGCGGGTCTCCCGCGTTACCTGCGTGGCCAGTGGCAGGCGGCTGGGCATAATCCGCTGGGCGTGTTGTCGCTGCTGGCGATGCTCGGGCTGTTGTTCGCGCAGGTGCTGAGCGGGTTACTGGCGACGGACGACATTGCTACCCATGGGCCCTTGCAGCCGTTGGTCAGCGCGGCGACCAGTGACTGGCTGAGTGGCCTGCATCGCCAGGGCAAGTGGTGGTTGCTGGCGCTGATCGGCCTACATGTGACGGCGATTGGCTTTTACGCGTTGCGCGGCAAGCCGCTATGGCGGGCCATGCTTAGTGGTCGGGCGCGGCGCGAGCATGCGCAGCAAGCGGATGCGCGGGGCGGCCGGTGGCCTGTGGCATTGCTGGCGCTGCTACTGGCCGTCGCGGTGGTTTGGGCGGTAGAGCGTCTGCCGGCGCACTTCATGCCAGCGCCGGCCGCTGCAGCACCGGCGCTGGCCTGGTAGCGTGCAGGCGGCCGGGCAGGCCGCCTGCAGGGGGCTTAGTCGGCGCGGAACTTGTCGTGGCAGGACTTGCAGGAGCCGCCCACGTCGCCAAAGGCTTTCTTGATCGCCGCCTGGTCGTTGCCGGCGGCTACGCTGGCCAGTTGGTTGGCATGCTTGACGAACTCACCGCCGATGCGCCCGGCTTCTTCGAGGTTGTCGAAGAATTCCGGCTTCAGGCGGGTCTGCTTGCCCAGTTGCGCGGTGGTGGTGTCTGGGCTGTACAGCGCGCCCATGCCGGAGTTGGCAATGGCGGCGATGGCATTGGCGGCGGCGGCGACCTTGGCCTGGTCGTAGGGTTCCTTGCCGTCGATGACCTGGGCCTTGATCTTGCCCATGTTCCAGGCCATGAACTGGTAGCCAGCCTGGCGGATTTCCACCTGTTCTTCGGGCTTGAGCTGGGCCTGGGCTGCGGTGCTGGCCAGCAGCGCGCCGGCGAGGGCGCTGATCATCATTGCTTTCACGGTATGACTCCTTCATTTGAATAGCGGCGGCTTGTGGCCGCGGGCAAGACTATACCCTGCCGGGTACGTGTTTGCCGCACATGTGTGTCAAGGCATTGCCGGGTGTGTGTGCGGGAATCGCCTAACAATTCGTTGTTTTTTTCGAACAGCCTCTTGCCCTTGGGCGGAGTCAGTCCTAGGATGCGTTTGACATTTCAAACGGCCTGCTGGCCCATAAGAACAACAGCGTCACAACCGCCACGGGCGGCTCCGAGGAGATCCCATGCACCTGAACAACCCGCAGCTGTTCCGCCAGCAGGCCTATATCGATGGGCAGTGGCTGGATGCCGACAGTGGCCAGAGCATCGCCGTGAACAACCCGGCGACTGGCGAAATCCTTGGTAGCGTGCCGAAGATGGGGCGCGCCGAGACCCGCCGTGCCATCGAAGCCGCCGAGCGCGCCTTGCCGGCCTGGCGTGCGCTGACCGCCAAGGAGCGCGCCGGCAAGCTGCGCAAGTGGTTCGAGCTGATCATGGCCAATCAGGACGACCTGGGCCGCCTGATGACCCTGGAGCAGGGCAAGCCGCTGGCCGAGGCCAAGGGCGAAATCGCCTACGCCGCGTCCTTCATCGAGTGGTTTGCCGAGGAAGCCAAGCGCATCTACGGCGACACCATTCCCGGCCACCAGCCGGACAAGCGCATCATCGTGATCAAGCAGCCGATCGGCGTGACCGCGGCGATTACCCCGTGGAATTTTCCGGCGGCGATGATCACCCGCAAGGCCGGTCCGGCGCTGGCTGCCGGCTGCACCATGGTGCTCAAGCCCGCTTCGCAGACGCCGTTTTCCGCGCTGGCGCTGGCCGAGTTGGCCGCCCAGGCGGGTATTCCGGCTGGGGTGTTCAGCGTGGTCACCGGTAGCGCCGGCGAAGTCGGTGGCGAGCTGACCAGCAATCCGATCGTGCGCAAGCTGAGCTTCACCGGCTCCACCGAGATCGGCCGCCAGCTGATGGCCGAATGCGCCCACGACATCAAGAAGGTGTCCCTCGAACTGGGCGGCAACGCGCCGTTCATCGTCTTCGATGACGCCGACCTGGATGCCGCCGTGGAAGGCGCGCTGATCTCCAAATACCGCAACAACGGGCAGACCTGCGTGTGCGCCAACCGCCTGTACGTACAGGACGGCGTGTACGAGGCCTTCGTCGACAAGCTGAAGGCCGCCGTGGCCAAGCTGAAGATCGGCAACGGCCTGGAAGACGGCACCACCACCGGCCCGCTGATCGACAGCAAGGCGGTGGCCAAGGTCGAGGAGCACATCGCTGACGCGCTGGGCAAGGGCGCCAAGCTGGCCCTCGGTGGTCAGCCGCACGCTCTGGGTGGCAGCTTCTTCGAGCCGACTATCCTGGTCGACGTGCCGCACAATGCGGCGGTGGCCAGGGACGAAACCTTCGGCCCGCTGGCGCCGGTGTTCCGTTTCAAGGACGAGGCCGAGGTAATCCGCCTGTCCAACGATACCGAGTTCGGCCTGGCCTCGTACTTCTATGCCCGCGACCTGGGTCGCGTGTTCCGCGTCGCCGAGGCGCTGGAGTACGGCATGGTCGGCATCAACACCGGGCTGATTTCCACCGAAGTGGCACCGTTTGGCGGGGTAAAAGCCTCCGGGCTGGGCCGCGAGGGCTCCAAGTACGGCATCGAGGACTATCTCGAAATCAAATACCTGTGCCTGGGCGGCGTATGAAACCGATCCATAGCCTGCTGCGCGTCGGCCAGCCTGCGTTGGAGGCGGCCTCGGGATGCTCATTTACAGCTCGTAAACTGCGCTCCCTCGGCCACCTCCGCCTTGCCTGGCTCTAGCTCGCGAGGCTATGAATCAGTTTCAAGCTTTCCAGTTATGAATCCGTGGGTGTCGGGTGGCAGGCAGGAGCTGTAGTCACCCGGCGTCGGCGTTTCCGGTGGTGGCACCGGCTAACCCAGCCGACGGCCAGCGGGCAGGCGACAGTTCGATCATCGTTAGCTGTCTGCTCTGCCTAGCCCCGTCATCATCCTTGGACCGAGCCGTCCGTTACGGCTTATGAGGACACCATGAGCAAGAACGAATCCCTCCTGCAGCGTCGCCAGGCCGCCGTGGCCCGTGGCGTCAGCCAGATCCACCCGATCGTCGCCGAGCGCGCCGAGAACGCCACCGTGTGGGACGTCGACGGCCGCGAGTACATCGACTTCGCCGGCGGTATCGCCGTGCTGAACACCGGCCATCTGCACCCGAAGGTGATCGCCGCCGTGCAGGAACAGCTGACCAAGCTGACCCACACCTGCTTCCAGGTTCTGGCCTACGAGCCCTACATCGCCCTCTGTGAAGCCATCGCCAAGCGCGTACCGGGTGATTTCGCCAAGAAAACCCTGCTGGTCACTTCCGGCTCGGAAGCGGTGGAGAACGCCGTGAAGATCGCCCGCGCCGCCACCGGCCGCGCCGGGGTGATCGCCTTCACCGGCGCCTACCACGGCCGCACGATGATGACCCTGAGCCTGACTGGCAAGGTCGTGCCGTACTCCGCCGGTATGGGCCTGATGCCCGGCGGCGTGTTCCGCGCCCTGGCGCCGTGCCCGCTGCACGGCATCAGCGAGGATGACGCGATTGCCAGCATCGAGCGCATCTTCAAGAACGATGCGCAGCCGCGCGACATCGCCGCGATCATCATCGAGCCGGTGCAGGGCGAGGGCGGTTTCTACGTCAACTCGCCGGCCTTCATGCAGCGCCTGCGCGCGCTGTGCGACGAGCACGGCATCCTGTTGATCGCCGACGAAGTACAGACCGGCGCCGGGCGTACCGGCACCTTCTTCGCCTGCGAGCAGCTGGGCATCGTCCCGGACCTGACTACCTTCGCCAAATCGGTGGGCGGCGGCTTCCCGATTTCCGGCGTGTGCGGCAAAGCCGAGATCATGGACGTGATCGCCCCTGGCGGCCTGGGCGGCACCTACGCCGGCAGCCCGATCGCCTGCGCCGCGGCGCTGGCCGTGATGGAAGTGTTCGAGGAAGAGAAGCTGCTGGAGCGCTCGCAGGCGGTGGGCGAGAAGCTCAAGGCCGGCCTGAATGCCATCGCCGCCAAGCACAAGGTGATCGGTGACGTGCGTGGCCTGGGTTCGATGGTGGCCATCGAGCTGTTCGAGGGCGGCGACCACAGCAAACCGGCCGCCGAGCTGGTGGGCAAGATCGTCGCGCGTGCCCGTGACAAGGGGCTGCTCCTGCTGTCCTGCGGCACCTACTACAACGTCATCCGTTTCCTCATGCCGCTGACCATTCCCGACGCGCAGCTGGAGCGGGGCCTGGCCATCGTCGCCGAGTGCTTCGACGAACTGGCCTGAGGCGCACTGCGCTCTACAAAAAAACCCGCCATCCGGCGGGTTTTTTTGTGTCGGCGCCAGGTCAGCGCATCAGCGCCTCGCGGACGAAGTCCAGGCGGTCCTGGCCGAAGAACAGTTCGTCGCCGACAAACAGGCTCGGCGCGCCGAACACGCCGCGCTTGACCGCTTCGTCGGTGTTGGCCTTGAGCGCGTCCTTGATCGCCTGCTCGGCTGTCAGGGCCAGCAGCTGCTGAGGGTCGAAACCGCCGGCGACCAGCACCTCGGCCAGCACGGCCGGGTCGCCGAGGTTGCGCGCCTGCACCCACATGGCCTGGAAAATCAGGGTGAGGAAGGCCTCGAAACGTTCCGGCAGGCGCTGCTGCACCGCGACCGCCGCGCGCATCAGCGGCAGGGTGTTGATCGGGAAATGCGGGTTGAACTGCATCGGCACCTGGTAACGGCGGGCAAAGCGCGCCAAGTCCTGCAGCATGAAGCGGCCCTTGGCCGGCACAGTGACCGGCGAGGCATTGCCGGTGGCCTGGAATACCCCGCCGAGCAGCATCGGCTTGTACACCAGCTGCGCGCCGCTCTCGGCACACAGTCTGGGCAGCTGGGTCCAGGCCAGGTAGGTGGCGGGGCTGCCGAAATCGAAGTAGAACTCTACGGTCTTGCTCATCGAATTGCGCTCTTGTGGTGTGTTGTGCATAGGCAACGACGCCTCGGCGCCGTGCGGCCCGTCGTTACCAGCGTTCCATCCAGGGACGCAGATCCAGCTCGAAGGTCCAGGCATCGCGTGGCTGGCTATGCAGGAACCAGTAGTTGTCGGCGATGTGTTCGGGATCGAGGATGCCGTCCTGCGCCTTGCGCGCATACAGATCGGGGAAACTGTCGCGGATGAAAGCGGTGTCGATCGCGCCGTCCACCACCACGTGGGCGACGTGGATGTTCCGCGGGCCCAGTTCGCGCGCCATGCTCTGTGCCAGGGCGCGCAATGCATGCTTGGCGCCGGCGAAGGCGGCGAAGTGGGCCGCGCCGCGCAACCCAGCGGTGGCGCCGGTAAACAGCAGGGTGCCGCGCTCGCGGCTGACCATGCGCCGCGCCACGGCCTGGGCGGTGAGGAAGGCGGAGAAGCAGGCCATCTCCCAGATTTTGAAGTACTTGCGTGCTGTCTCGTCGAGGATGCTGCACGGCACGTTGGCGCCGATGTTGAAAACGAACGCCTCGATCGGACCGATGTCGCGCTCGATGCCCTCGACCAGCGCAGCCACTTCTTCTTCCTTGCGCGCATCGGAGGCAAAGCCATGCGCTTCGCCGCCGGCGGCGCGGATCTCCTCGACCAGCGGCTGCAGCTTGTCGGCGCTGCGCCGGGTCACGCAGGCCACATAGCCTTCACGGGCGAAGCGCCGGGCGATGGCCGCGCCGGTGGCGTCGCCGGCGCCGATCACCAGGACTACCTTTTTGTCGGACATGGTGCCTCACCTCATTTGCTAAATGATCGTTTAGTAAATGGACGTTATGCTAAGCTTTCGCGACCCGTCAAGCAGGAGTTTGCTGATGCGCTATTCCGCCGAACACAAGGCGCAGACCCGCGACAAGTTGCTGGCCAGCAGCGGTGCGCTGGCCAAGCGTGGTGGTTTTTCCGCGACCGGGGTGGACGGTCTGATGAAGGCCATCGGCCTTACCGGCGGTGCCTTCTATGGGCACTTCGCCTCCAAGGATGCACTGTTCGCCGCCATCGTCGAACGCGAACTGAGCCACAGCGTGGCACTGCTGGGCGGCGACGGCAGCGCCCCCGACAAGTTGCGGCGTTGCCTGGACATCTACCTGAGCATGCGTCATGTCGAACAGCCGGATAACGGCTGCGCCTTGCCTACCCTGGGCGCGGAGATCGCCCGTGCCGACCTCGCGGTGCGCGAGAACGTCGAACACTGGCTGGTGCGCCTGCAGCAGGCCTGGGGGGAGGCGCTGGAAGACCCGCAGCTGGCCTGGGCGATCCTCGCCCAGTGTGTCGGCGCGCTGCTGGTGGCGCGCATGCTGGCCACGCCGCAGCGCCAGGCCGAGGTGCTGGATGCCAGCCGGCGTCTGCTGGAATGTCAGCTTGCTGAACGCTCCGGCGACTGAGCGGACGACCCGGCCACTGGCCGGGTCTGGCTGGCGGAGCGTTTAGCGGCTCAGCTGGCGGACACCCTGGCGGGTGCCGAGCAGCAGCAGGTCGGCGCGGCGCGCGGCGAACAGGCCGTTGCAGACCACCCCGACAATCGCATTGATGTCGGCTTCCAGGCGCTGCGGGTCGACGATGGACAGGTTGTGCACGTCGAGGATCACGTTGCCGTTATCGGTCACTACGCCCTCGCGGTAGACCGGGTCGCCGCCCAGTCGCACCAGTTGCCGGGCCACATGGCTGCGCGCCATGGGGATCACCTCGACCGGCAGCGGAAACTGGCCGAGTACCGGCACCAGCTTGCTCTCGTCGGCAATGCAGATGAAGGTGCGCGCCACGGCGGCGACGATCTTCTCGCGGGTCAGTGCGGCGCCGCCGCCCTTGATCAGGTTGAGGCGCTCATCGCTTTCATCGGCGCCGTCGACATAGAACTCCAGCTCGCTGACGCTGTTCAGGTCATACACCGGGATGCCGTGTGCCTTGAGGCGGCTGGCGGTGGCTTCGGAGCTGGCGACCGCGCCGTCGAAGTCGAACTTGTGGCGGGCCAGGGCGTCGATGAAAAAGTTTGCCGTGGAGCCGGTGCCGACGCCGATCACGCTGTGCTTTTCCAGACGCGGGCGAATGTAGTCCATGGCCGCTTCGGCCACGGCTTGCTTGAGTTGATCCTGGGTCATGCGGCACCGTCGGGAATGAAGGAAACAGGCCGGCGATTATAGCTGCTGCACGGCGGAAAACCCCTGTTTCTCTGTGGTCGCGCGGTAAAACAGTGGGGTAGACTCGCCGGTTCACACGCCAGCCAAAGACCTGCCGCAATGCTTGAACAGTACGTGAAACACATCCTCACCTCGCGCGTCTACGATGTCGCGGTGGAAACCCCGCTGCAAGCGGCCCGCCAGCTCAGCGAGCGGCTGGGTAACCAGATTCTCCTCAAGCGCGAGGATCTGCAGCCGGTGTACTCGTTCAAGATTCGCGGCGCCTACAACAAGCTGGCCCAGCTCAGCGAAACCGAGCGGGCGCGTGGCGTGGTCACTGCCTCGGCCGGCAACCATGCCCAGGGCCTGGCGCTGGCCGCCAAGCACTTGGGCGTCAAGGCAACCATCGTCATGCCGCGTACCACGCCGGAACTCAAGGTACAGGGCGTGCGGGCGCGTGGCGGCAAGGTGGTGCTGCATGGCGATGCTTTTCCCGAGGCGCTGGCCCATTCGCTCAAGCTGGTCGAGGAGAAGGGCTACACCTATATCCACCCCTATGACGACCCGCTGGTGATCGCCGGCCAGGGCACCGTGGCCATGGAAATCCTCCGCCAGCAGCCGGGTCAGCTCGACGCCATTTTCGTGCCGGTGGGCGGCGGCGGGCTGATCGCCGGTATTGCTGCCTACGTCAAATACCTGCGCCCGGAGATCCGCGTGATCGGTGTCGAACCGGATGACTCCAACTGCCTGCAGGCCGCCATGGCCGCTGGCGAGCGCGTGGTGCTGCCGAGCGTCGGGCTGTTTGCCGACGGCGTGGCGGTGGCGCAGATCGGCCAGCACACCTTCGACGTCTGCAAACACTATGTGGATGAAGTGATCACCGTCAGCACTGACGAGATCTGCGCGGCGATCAAGGACATCTACGACGACACCCGCTCGATCACCGAACCGGCCGGCGCGCTGTCGGTGGCCGGGATCAAGAAATATGTCGAAGAGCGCGGCGCGCATGGCCAGGTGCTGGTGGGCATCGACTCGGGCGCCAACATCAACTTCGACCGCCTGCGCCATGTCGCCGAGCGCGCCGAACTGGGCGAGAAGCGCGAGGCGATCATCGCCGTGACCATTCCCGAACAGCCGGGCAGCTTCAAGACGTTCTGCGAGGCGATCGGCAAGCGGCAGATCACCGAGTTCAACTACCGTTACCACACCGACGGCGAGGCGCACATCTTCGTCGGCGTGCAGACCCACCCGGAAAACGATCCGCGTGCCGCGCTGGTGCAAGGGCTGCGTGACAAGGGCTTCCCGGTGCTCGACCTGACCGACAACGAACTGGCCAAGCTGCATATCCGTCACATGGTTGGCGGCCATGCGGCGGCGGTGCCTGATGAATGCGTGTTCCGCTTCGAGTTCCCCGAGCGGCCGGGCGCGCTGTTCAACTTCCTCAACAAGCTCGGCGGTCGCTGGAACATCTCGATGTTCCACTACCGCAACCACGGTGCCGCCGATGGCCGCGTGCTGGCGGCCTTGCAGGTGCCGCACGAGGAGCGCCAGCTGATTCCGGCGGCCCTGGATGCCATCGGCTACCCCTATTGGGATGAAAGCGACAACCCTGCCTATTCACTGTTCCTGGGATAACCATATGAATGCCTACCTGCTGCTGAAAATCAGCCACAGCCTGCCTGCCGTACTCCTGCTGCTTGGCGTGCTGGCGCATACCTTCATGCTGTTCAAGGCGCAGCGCAGCGGCGACGTCGCCGTGCTGCAACGCAAGCTGCGGGTGACCCGCCGCTACAGCCTGCCGGCGCTGTTCGTGCTGGCGCTGAGCTTGCCGGTGAGCGGCTGGCTGCTGGTTGACTACGCGGGCTGGCCGCTGAGCCAGCTGTGGCTGCTGCTGAGTACCGCGCTGTATGGCCTGCTGCTGCTGTTCGGGCTGTTGCTGGCCGGTCGCCTGGCCGCCTGGCAGAACCTGTCGGGCAGCCCGGCGGCGGATCGCCCGCGCCTGCTCTGTACGCTGTACGCGCTGGGCAGCCTGCTGCTGTTGCTGGCGATTTCCGCGCTGATGGGCGCCAAGCCGATGTAAGCAGGCGCCGGGCGGGTGTTCAGCGCAGGCTGAGCACCGGCCAGCCGCGCGCCTCGGCGGTGGCGCGCAGCACCTCGTCGGGGTCGACGGCTACCGGATGGCTGACCGCCTCGAGCAGCGGCAGGTCGTTGCGCGAGTCGCTGTAGAAGTAACTGTCCTCCAGGCTGTGCCCGGTTTCCGCCAGCCACTGCTGCAGGCGTAGCACCTTGCCGTGCTGGTAGCAGGGCGTGCCGGTGATCTGTCCGCTATAGCGACCGTCCTGCATGCCGCACTCGGTGGCAATCAGCGTATCCACGCCGAGCCGCACGGCGATCGGCGCGGTGACGAAACGGTTGGTCGCGGTGATGATCACCAGCAGGTCGCCGGCGGCGCGGTGCTGTGCCAGCAGGGCCTCGCCCTTGGGCAGAATCAGCGGTTCGATGACTTCCTGCATGAACTCGGCATGCCATTGCGCCAGCTGCGCCAGGCTGCTGCGGCCGAGAATCTCCTGGCTGAAATTCTGGTAGGCCACTACATCCAGTTGGCCGGCGCAGTAGTCGGCGTAGAAGGCATTGTTGCGTGCCTCGTAGGCCTGGGCGTCGACCAGGCCGCGACGGCAGACGAATTCGCCCCAGCTGTGGTCGCTGTCACCGGCCAGCAGGGTGTTGTCGAGATCGAAGAGGGCCAGACGGGGCATGTCGTGCGGTTTCCAGGTGGTCGTGGGCGCGCCAGAATAGCCGCTTTGCCTGGGCTTTCCCAGCCGCGCCAAGGCTGCGTTGCCGCTGTTGCCGGCTTTGTGGAACAATGCCGGCACATGCGTTTGCGAGGTGGTTCAAGTGATCGATTCCGATGGTTTTCGCCCCAATGTCGGCATCATCCTCGCCAATGATGTTGGCCAGGTGCTGTGGGCGCGGCGTATCAACCAGGATGCCTGGCAATTTCCCCAGGGCGGTATCAACGCCCAGGAGTGTCCGGAACAGGCGCTGTTCCGCGAGCTCAACGAAGAAGTCGGCCTGACGCCTCAGGATGTGAAGATCCTCGCCTGTACGCGCGGCTGGCTGCGTTATCGTCTGCCCCAGCGCATGGTGCGTACGAACAGCCAGCCGCTGTGTATCGGCCAGAAACAGAAATGGTTTTTGCTGCGTCTGACCGGCGACGAGCAACGGGTGCGCATGGATGCCTCGGGCAAGCCCGAGTTCGATGGCTGGCGCTGGGTCAGCTATTGGTACCCGCTCAACCAGGTCGTCAATTTCAAGCGTGAGGTCTATCGGCGCGCCTTGAAGGAGTTGGCCCCGCGTCTGCTGGCGCGGGACTGAACACACAGGATATTCGGCATGCTCAATACGCTGCGCAAGATCGTCCAGGAAGTGAACGCCGCCAAGGATCTCAAGGCGGCCTTGACGATCATAGTGCAGCGCGTCAAGGAGACCATGGGCAGCCAGGTCTGCTCGGTCTATCTGCTTGACCCGGAGAGCAACCGCTTCGTGCTGATGGCCACCGACGGCCTCAACAAGCGGGCGATCGGCAAGGTCAGCATGAGCCCCAACGAGGGCCTGGTCGGCCTGGTCGGCAGCCGTGAAGAGCCGCTCAATCTGGAGCATGCCTCGGAACACCCCCGTTATCGCTACTTCGCCGAGACCGGCGAGGAGCGCTATGCCTCCTTCCTCGGCGCACCGATCATCCACCACCGTCGGGTGATGGGCGTTCTGGTGGTGCAGCAGAAGGAGCGCCGCCAGTTCGACGAGGGCGAAGAAGCCTTCCTGGTGACCATGAGCGCCCAGCTGGCCGGGGTTATCGCGCATGCCGAGGCGACCGGCACCATTCAGGGCCTGGGCAAGCAGGGCAAGGGTATTCAGGAGGCCAAGTTCGTTGGCGTGCCCGGTTCGCCCGGCGTGGCGGTGGGTCCGGCGCTGGTCATGCTGCCGCCGGCTGACCTCGACGTGGTGCCGGACAAGCGCATCGAGGATATCGAGGCCGAGCTGGTCAATTTCACCCAGGCCCTTGAAGCGGTCCGCGAGGACATGCGCACGCTGTCGGCCAAGCTGGCCACCCAGCTGCGCCCCGAGGAGCGCGCGCTGTTCGATGTGTACCTGATGATGCTCGACGACGCGGCCATCGGCCAGGAAGTCAGCCAGATCATCCGCCAGGGGCAGTGGGCACAAGGTGCGCTGCGCCAGGTGGTGGCTGAGCACGTCAAGGGCTTCGAGCTGATGGATGATGCCTACCTGCGCGAGCGGGCGTCGGACGTCAAGGACCTCGGCCGCCGGCTGCTCGCCTACCTGCAGCAGGCGCACAAGGAAAAACTCACCTACCCGGACAACACCATTCTGGTCAGCGAGGAGCTGACCCCGGCGATGCTCGGTGAAGTGCCGGAAGGCAAGCTGGCCGGCCTGGTCTCGGTGCTCGGCTCGGGCAACTCGCACGTGGCGATTCTCGCCCGCGCCATGGGTATTCCCACGGTCATGGGGGTGGTCGACCTGCCCTACGCCAAGGTCGACGGCATCCAGCTGATCGTCGATGGCTACCATGGCGAGGTGTTCACCAACCCGTCCGCCGAGCTGCGTCGTCAGTACGACGAGGTGGTCGAGGAAGAGCGCCAGCTGAACAAGGGCCTGGATGCCCTGCGCGAGCTGCCCTGCGAGACGCTGGATGGCCAGCGCATGCCGTTGTGGGTCAATACCGGGCTGCTCGCCGACATCACCCGTGCCCAGGAGCGCGGCGCCGAGGGCGTCGGCCTGTATCGCACGGAAGTGCCGTTCATGGCGCGTGAGCGTTTCCCCAGCGAGAAGGAGCAGCTGGCGATCTACCGCGAGCAGCTGCAGGCCTTCCACCCACTGCCGGTGACCATGCGGACCCTGGATATCGGTGGCGACAAGGCGCTGCCGTATTTTCCGATCAAGGAAAGCAACCCCTTCCTCGGCTGGCGCGGCATCCGTATTACCCTCGACCACCCGGAAATCTTCCTGGTGCAGGTGCGCGCCATGCTCAAGGCCAGTGAAGGGCTGAACAACCTGCGCATCCTCTTGCCGATGATTTCCGGCGTGCAGGAGCTGGAAGAAGCCCTGCACCTGATCCACCGTGCCTGGGGCGAAGTGCGTGACGAGGGACTGGACGTGGTCATGCCGCCGGTCGGGGTGATGATCGAAGTGCCGGCGGCGGTCTACCAGATCCGCGACCTGGCGCGGCAGGCCGACTTCATCTCGGTGGGTTCCAACGACCTGACCCAGTACCTGCTGGCGGTCGACCGCAACAATGCACGGGTGGCCGATCTCTACGACTTCCTGCACCCGGCGGTGCTGCATGCGCTCAAACTGGTGGTCGAAGGCAGCCATGCCGAAGGCAAGCCGGTGAGCATTTGCGGCGAAATGGCCGGCGACCCGGCGGCGGCCATGTTGCTGATGGCCATGGGCTTCGATTCACTGTCGATGAACGCCACCAACCTGCCCAAGGTCAAGTGGCTGCTGCGCCAGATCAGCCTGGGCAAGGCCCGCGAGCTGCTCGCCCAGGTGCTGCAGATCGACAACCCGCAGGTCATCCACAGCGCCCTGCACCTGGCCCTGCGCAACCTGGGCCTGGGCCGCATGATCAACCCGGCGGCCAACGTCCAGGCCTGAGTGGCGCTCAGGCGCTGCTCAGCAGTGCCTGACAGAGCAGCCGGTAATCCTCGATGGCGATGAACTCCTCGCTGGGCTTGGCGCCCAGGCGGCTGTCTGGATGGCTGATCGCGCGCAGGTGGGCGATGCCATAGCGCTGCGCGCTGCGCAGGATCGGCAGGCTGTCATCGATGAACAGGGTGCGTGCCGGGCTGAACGCGAAATCCTGCTGCAGGGCGAACCAGAACTGCTGGTCTTCCTTGGGGAAGCCGTAGTCGTGGGCGCTGATCAGCCGCTCGAACCAGGGTGCCAGCTCGACTTTCTCCAGCTTCAGCGACAGCGAGTCACGGTGGGCGTTGGTGATCAGCGCAACGCGCTTGCCAGCCTGGCGCAGTGCGGCGAGAAACGCCTGGGCGTGTGGGCGCAGCTGGATCAGGTGGGCGACTTCGCGCTTGAGCAGGGCCACGTCCAGGCCCAGTTCGGCGCTCCAGAAGTCCAGGCAATACCAGGTCAGCTGGCCGGCGTGCGCCTCGAACAGCGGCAGCAGCTCGGCCCGCGCCTGGGCCAGGCTGCACTGGTGATGCTCGGCATAGCGCTGCGGCAGGTGTTGCAGCCAGAAGTGGTTGTCGAAGTGCAGGTCGAGCAGGGTGCCGTCCATATCCAGCAGCACGGTGTCGATGGCGTTCCAGGGCAGGGTGTCGGACATGATGATTTCGTCGCGCAGGTGGGTCCGGGGGCACAGACAGGCTGGCCGGGCAGGGTATGATAACCGCCTGCCACAAGGAGTGCCGTGATGCGTGAGAAACCCACCGTGCTGGCCCGTGAGATCGTTGCCAGCAGCCGCCTGTTTCGTGTCGAAGAGCTGCAGCTGCGCTTCAGCAACGGCGTCGAGCGCACCTATGAGCGCCTGGCCAGCCGCGGCACCGGTTATGGCGCGGTGATGGTGGTGGCGATGCGCGACGACTGTCATGCGTTGCTGGTCGAGGAATATTGCGGCGGCACCGATGATTACCAGCTGTCCCTGCCCAAGGGGCTGGTGGAGCCCGGCGAAGATGTGCTGGCGGCGGCCAACCGCGAGCTCAAGGAAGAGGCCGGCTACGGCGCCCGCGAGCTGGAGTGGCTGGCCGAGTTGAGCCTGTCGCCGGGCTACATGAGCCAGAAGATCCAGGTGGTGCTGGCCCGTGACCTGTATGCCGAGCGCCTGCCGGGTGACGAGCCGGAGCCCATGCGGGTGGACCAGGTGCACCTGGGCGAGCTGGCACAACTTATCCACGATCCGCTGTTCAGCGAAGGGCGCGCCCTGGCGGCGCTGTATCTGGCGCGTGATCTGCTCATCCAGCGAGGCCTGTTCCGCCCATGAACGAGTTACCCCTGCAGGCGCTGATCGAACTGGTCCGTGCGGCCGGCCAGGCCATCCTGCCGTACTGGCGGCAACCGCTGGAAGTCAGCGAAAAAAGCGACAGCTCGCCGGTCACCGCCGCCGACCTGGCTGCACATGCCTGCCTGCGTGATGGTTTGCAGGCGCTGGGCCTGGGCATTCCGCTGCTCTCCGAGGAAGACGCGGAAATCCCCCTGGCCGAGCGCCTTGGCTGGTCACGCTGGTGGCTGGTCGATCCGCTCGACGGCACCAAGGAGTTCATTGCCGGCAGCGATGAGTTCACCGTCAACCTGGCGCTGATCGAAGGCGGCCAGGTGCACTTCGGCCTGGTGGGGATTCCAGCCAGTGGGCGTGTCTACTACGGCGGTGCCGGTTTCGGCGCCTGGCGCGTCGATCCCGGCCAGGCGGCCCAGCCGCTGGCGGTGCGCGATACCCCGGAGGAGGCCTTCGTGCTGGTGGCCAGTCGCCGGCACAGCAGCCCGGCGCAGGAGCGTCTGCTGGCCGGGCTGGGCCAGTGGTTCGCTGACCTGCAGCTGACCAGCGTGGGCAGTTCCCTGAAGTTCTGCCTGCTCGCCGAAGGCGCCGCCGACTGCTATCCGCGTCTGGCCCCCACCTCGCAGTGGGATACCGCGGCCGCGCAGGCGGTGCTGGAAGGGGCGGGTGGGCTGGTCCTCGACCTGCACGGCGAACCGTTGCGCTATCCGCCGCGTGCCGATTTCCTCAATCCGCACTTTCTCGCCCTGCCGCAGGCCGCGCCCTGGCGTAGCCAGCTGTTGCAGCTGGCGCGCAGCCTGGACTGAGCGGCTGCGCAGCGGCATCTAGCGCGTTTCGCGCAGGTCCGCATAGCGACAGGGGGCATAGCGGATCGGTTGGGCGAAGCCGGGGACGCGGATGCCCTGGCGGTCGATCTGCAGCTGCTGCTCGTCGATCAGCTGGTGGCCGAACTGGTAGAGGATATCCAGCTGGCCGTGCAGCGCGTGCTGCTCATAGGCCTGGGCGACGGCGCGGGTCTGCTCGCGCTGCCGGCGCCAGCTGGCCAGGCGTGCCGCGCCGTGCCGGCGGCTGAGCAGCTGCTCGGTCAGCGCCGGTGCCAGCACCACGGCACTGGCATTGTTGCCGCCAAAGCCCTTGGAGTTGAGGAAGCACAGCTGGGCCTGCTGCTCGCGGTCGGCGGTGAGGATGTCCAGCTGGCTTCGCTGCACGTCGTCGGCCACTGCGGAGATGGTCTTGATGCCCGGCAGCAGACCATGCTGGAAACTGCCCAGCGCGGCGATCAACTGGTCGGCACTGGCCGCGGCCAGGCTGTGGCCCAGGTAGGCCTTGATCGCACAGACCGGCCACTGGCTGATGCCGAAGGCTTGCGCCACGCGGTCGAGGAGTACCGACTCGGTCACTCGGTTGGCCGGGGTGCTGGAGCCGTGGGCATGCACGAAGCTGTGGCGACGCACGCAGTCTTCGCCGAGCAGGTCGATGGCGCTGGCCACCGCCTTGGCCATGGTCAGGTAGTTGCCCGGGCCGGGCGCGGAAATGGATTTCTTGAAGCCGTCGGCATTGATGAATACCTCGGGCACCGCGCCATGGATGTCGGCGCCCAGCTGCAGGGCCAGCTCGTCATCCATGAGCAGCACGTACTGGCTCGACTCGGCCAGGGTGAACCCGCAGTTGTCGCCGAAGGGCCGGCTGGCGCGGCGCCAGTCGATGCTCGCGCTGCCTTCGCCGTTGCGCTCCTGAACCTGACGCAGGCCTTCCTCGCTGGCCAGCGCGCCCATGGCGGCGTAGCCCTCGATGCACTCGGCGGTCAGCGGCGCTTCGCTGTTGCCGACCAGCACCACCCGCGCGCTGCCGTTGTGGATGCAGTCGATGGCCTTCTGCAGGTTATAGAGGAAGGTCGCGCAGGCCCCGGTGACGCTGCCGGTGCTGCCCACGCTGCCCAGGACATAGGCATTGATGAAGTCGGCGGGCATGGTGTTGAGGCCCAGCGGCAGCATCTTGGCGCTGACCCGCTGACCTTTCAGGCGCGACTGCAGCAGGCCGCCATAGCCGGCATCGTCGAGCTGGCTCATCACGCTGCCGGAAAACACCGCGATCTGGTCCGGCGCCACCTGGCTGCACAGGTACTCCCAGCTCAGCCCGCTGGCGCGCAGGGCGTCGGTGGCGCCGACAATCGCCAGCTGCAGGCCGCGCGGGTGAAAGTGCGAGTGGTAGAGCGCTGCCGGCTCGAAGCCGCTGGGCAGCTGGCCGGCGGATTTCACTGGCAGTTCGCGCAGGCTGTCGACCTTGACGTCGCAGCCTTCGTAGACGGTGACCTGCACTTCGCTGGCATTGAGTGCTTCGACCACCCAGTCGCTGGGCAGCGGCTCGGGTAGCTGCTTGCGCTGGGTGATGAAGACCAGCGGCTTGCCGGCGGTGCCGGTGATGCTCAGGTTCTTCTGCCAGGGTGCCGCGTCGACATCCAGGCAGCGCGCCTCGATGCGCCGGATCAGCGTGCCGTCGCGGACCGCCTGGGCATGGTCCTGCTCGATCTGCGCCAGGCTCAACGGCTCCCCGGCGAGGCTCTGGTACTGGCCATGCTGGCTGCTGATCAGGCCCATCATCTGTGCCAGGCCAGCGAGGGTTTCCTGGCGGGCCTGGGTGGGCAGGCTGTCCAGCACGCAACGACGGAAGGCATGGTGGAACGAGCTGCGCCCGGCAGGGCTATAACCGCCGAAACCGACGATGACAGGTAAACGTGACATGCCTGGAACTCCTTGGGCAGCACTGAAGGCGTGGGCGCGACCGGGGGTCGCAGCCAGGGGTGCCTATGCTGACGCGGAGTGTGACTGTCAGGTCACGTTGTGCCGGCTCAGGCGAATCCCTGCTGGCGCCAGGCTTCGTAGACCACCACGGCCACCGCATTGGACAGATTGAGGCTGCGGCACGCCGGGCGCATGGGGATCTTCAGCAACTGCTCGGCTGGCAGGCTGTCGCGAATCTCCGCGGGCAGGCCACGACTTTCCGGGCCAAAGAGGAATATGTCACCGGGCAGATAGTGCATTTCGGCATAGCTGTGGCTAGCCTTGGTGGTGAGCGCCAGAATCCTGCCGCCGCCGATAGCTGTGATACAGTCGACCAGGCTGTGATGGCGTTTCAATGTCGCGTATTCGTGATAGTCCAGCCCGGCGCGGCGCAGGCGCTTGTCATCCAGCTCGAAACCCAGTGGCTCGATCAGGTGCAGCTGGCTGCCGGTGTTGGCACACAGGCGGATGATGTTGCCGGTATTGGGCGGAATTTCCGGCTGGAACAGCACGACATGAAACATAACAAGAGGCCTGGATACAGGTTGAGGCAGGGAGCTGGCGCGCTGTGCGCCGGCACGAGCAAAGCATTCTACAGCCTGGCACCGGGTTTGCCCGAAGTGCGTTGCAGGCTGTTCTGGGGGCGCAGGTTTGCGTTGGTTGAAGACGAGGAAGGTGCGGGTCGCTGCAGGCCTGATCGGCATCGAGTGTGGGCCGCAAGGCATCGCCCTGGCGCAGGTGGAGCGCCGCGAGGATGGCAGCCCGTTGCTGCAGCGCTGCGAGTTCCGCGCTGTGCCGCCCGCCGAGCAGGAGGCCGCACTCAAGGCACTGGTGCAGGAACATGGCCTGCAGGACATGCCGGTCAACCTGCTGCTGCACCCGGCCGACTATCAGGCTCACCTGCTGGATGCCCCCGAAGTGGCTGCCGACGAGCTGCGTGACGCGCTGCGCTGGAAAGTCCGCGAACTGGTCGGCAACAGCCTTACCGACTACGTGGTGGATGGCTTCAATCTGCCCGAGGACGCCTACCGCGGACGCGCCCGGCGCAGTTTCTGCGCGGTGCTCGACAAGGCGCGCATGCAGGCGGGCGAACGCCTGGTGCGACATGCCGGCCTGCGTCTGCAGAGTATCGATATCACCGAGATGGCGTTTCGCAACCTGGGGCTGCTGGCGGGTGCCGAGGGCATCAACCTGGGGCTGTTGCGCCTGCGTTCCAGCGAAGGGCTGATCTGCATCCAGAACGGCAGCGAACTGTACATGAGTCGGCGCATCGAACAGGGCCTCGACCAGGCCGGCGAGGATTTCGCTAACGTGATCCTCGAAGTGCAGCGCTCGCTGGATTACTACGAAGGCCAACTGGGCAAGGGCTATATCGCCCGCCTCCTGCTGCTACCGATGAAGCGCCTGGGCGAGCCGACCCTGGCGGCGCTGAGCAGCGGGCTGGCCGTGCATGTACTGCCCCTGCGCCTGGCCGAGCTGTTTCCCGGTCAGCCGGCGGCGGAGCTGGATGATGCCGCGCAGGCCTTTTGCATCGGTGCGGTGGGCGCAGCATTGCGTCAGGAGGCCGGCTGATGCAGAACCTCAACCTGTTCCAGCAGGAGCGCCGGCGCCGTAGTGGCCCCAGCGTGCGCCTGATGCTTGCCGGTCAGGCGCTGCTCTGGCTGCTGTTGCTGGGCCACGGCCTGTGGCTGCATGGTCAGGTGCGCCAGGCTGAGAGCGCACAACAGCGCCTGCAACAGGCCGCCGAGTCATTGACCGCCAGCCTGGCGCAACAGCGCGAAAGCTTCCGTGAGCCCGAACTGGATGCCCGCCTGCCCGAGCAGCTGCTGGCCAGCCAGCAGCGTGCAGCGCGTCTGCAGGCACTGCTCGATCACCTGCAGACGCTGAGCCTGCAGGGCGAGGGCTTCGTCGCGCCGCTGCAGGCGCTGTCCAGCCAGCATCCCCCGCAGGGCCTGTGGCTGCGCCACATCCTCTTGCAGGACGGCGGGCGGCAGATGCAGCTGAGCGGGCGCAGCAATAACCAGGAGCTGCTGCCGCTGTACCTGCGCAGTCTGGGACAGAGCCCGGTGTTTGCCGGGCGCGAGTTCGCCGACCTGCAATTGCAGCGTGGCGAGGATGGGCTGTTCGAGTTCCGCCTGCGCAGTGCGGGTGTTGAGGAGACGGCAGATGAATGAACTCTGGCAACGCTGGCGGCTGCTGGCGCCGCGCGAGCAATGGCTGATCTACGCCACCGGACTGGTGGTCGTGCTGATGGCCTATGTGCTGCTGTGGGCTGACCCGCAGGGCTTGCGTTTGCAGCACAGCCGGCAGGCCCAGCAGGCCGACGTGCAGCGCATCGAACAGGCTGAGGCGGAGCTGGCCGCCCTGCAGGCGCGTGCTGCTGCCGATCCCAACCTGGCCTACCGCCAGGCGTTGCAGCAGAGCGAGGCGCAGGCCGGCGAGCTGCAGGCGCGCATTGCCAGCGATACCGCGGGCCTGGCCAGTCCGGCACAGATGCAGCAGGTTCTGCGCGAGCTGTTGCAGGCGCGTCCGCAACTGCGTGTGCTGGCCCTGCAAAGCTTCAGCGAACCGCTGGACTTGCCCCAGGACAATACGCTGCCTGCCGCCGACGCGGCACAATCGCCGGCCGCACTGCCCTTGCAGTTGTACCGGCATGGGGTGCGCCTGACCCTGGAGGGGGGCTATTTCGAGCTGCTCGGTTATTTGCAGGCGGTGCGCGGCAGTCAGGTGCGGCTGTACTGGCAAAGCCTCGATTACCAGGTACAGGAAACGGGCGGCGCGCGGATTG
Source organism: Pseudomonas fluvialis (assembly GCF_002835605.1). NCBI lineage: Bacteria > Pseudomonadati > Pseudomonadota > Gammaproteobacteria > Pseudomonadales > Pseudomonadaceae > Pseudomonas > Pseudomonas fluvialis. The sequence goes on from NZ_PIYS01000008.1 coordinate 45,048, forward strand.
TCTTGCTGCTGTATACCTTGAGTCGTGAACAGGGGTGGCTGGGTGTCTGACAAGCAATTCAAGCCTCGTGCAGCACGGCTGGCCCTGCTGGCCCTGCTGGCATTTCCGGCCTGGGCGGCCACGCAGACTGCGCTGGACCCTACCCAGGCGCCGCGCAGTGCCTCGCCCTCGGCCAGCCCGGCAGCCGCCGAAGCGCCCCTGCGCCTGCAAGCCATCGTGCTGGCCGGTGCACAGCGTTACGCGGTGATCGACGGCCAGCAACGCCGTGTGGGCGACTGGCTGGGCGAGGCGCGCATCCTGGCGATCGACAGCCAGGCGGTCAAACTGCAACGCCATGACCAGGTGCAATGGCTGCGCCTGGCTCCTTCCATTGTGCAACCGAGTCGATGATGAGCATGATCAGCAAACACCTGCCACTGCTCGCCGTACTGGCCCTGTTGGGGGCCTGCCAGAGCTTCGAGGATGGCGACCGCCAGTTGGCCCGGCAGGGTCAGCAACTGCTCGACGAGAGCCTCCAGCAGGCGCTGGCCAGCCCGCCGCCCGCCGAAGTGCAGGCCGCCCTGCTGCCGCCGTTGCGCCTGGACCTGCCAAACAGTGCCGGCCCGCGCTTCGATGTGGCGGTCAGCGAGATGCCGGCGCGCGAGTTCTTCCTCAGCCTGATGCAGGGTGCCGGGCAGAACCTCGTGGTACATCCGCAGGTGGATGGCCTGGTGACTTTCAGCCTGCGCAACGTAACCCTCGAAGAGGCGCTCAGCGCGGTACGTGACAGCTACGGCTACGACTTCCGGCGGACCAGCTACGGCTACCAGATCCTGCCCAATCAGCCGATCACTCGCAGCTATGACATCAACTACCTCAACCTGCTGCGCGAAGGCAGTACCGACACGCGGATCAGTTCCGGCCAGGTGACCACCGACAACAACGTCAGCAGCGGTGCTGGCGGTACCACTACCAGCAGTACCTCGTCGACCGTCAATGCCAGCCAGTTGCTGACCACCAGCCGAGTCGATCTGTGGCAGGAGCTGCAGGATGTGGTGAACATGATCATCGGCAGCGAGCCGGGCAACAACGTGGTGATCAACCCGCAGGCCGGCCTGCTGGTGGTCAAGGCCAGCACCGCCGATCAGCAAAATGTCCAGGCCTTCCTGCGCCAGGCACAACGCAATCTGCAGCGCCAGGTGATCCTGGAAAGCAAGATTCTCGAAGTCGAGTTGTCCGATGGCTTCCAGGCCGGGATCAACTGGACCCAGCTGGGCAAGGAAGGCAACAGCACCTTCGGCCTCAGCCTGAGTGGCGAAGCACTCAGCGGTAGCCAGGGCGTGGGTGGGGTGTTCACCGGCTCGCTCAGCGTAGGCGACTTCACCGGCGTGGTGCAGCTGCTGGAAACCCAGGGCAACGTGCGCGTGCTGTCCAGCCCGCGGGTGTCCACGCTGAATAACCAGAAGGCGGTGATCAAGGTCGGCACCGACGAGTTCTTCGTCACCGATGTTTCCACCACCACCACCAGCCTGTCCGGTGGCGGCACCGCGCCGGACCTGGACATTACCCTGACGCCGTTCTTCTCCGGAATTTCCCTGGACGTGACGCCGCAGATCGACGAGCACGACCAGGTCACCCTGCATGTGCGGCCCACCGTCAGCCGCGTACAGGACCAGAACAAGAGCATCACCCTGGGTAACGACGACAATGTCTTCAACCTGCCGCTGGCCCTGTCCACCACGCGCCAGTCGGACTCCATCGTGCGTGCCCGCAGCGGTCAGGTGGTGGTGATCGGCGGCCTGCTGCAGAACGCCAACCAGAACGAAGACGCCAACCTGCCCTGGGCCTCGCGCCTGCCGATCATCGGTCCGCTGTTCCAGCAGCAGCGCAAGAGTCTGCGGCAAAGTGAGCTGGTGATTCTCATGCGTCCCCAGGTGGTTGGCGAAGACACCTGGCGCGAGGAGCTGCGCAGGAGTGCGGAAAGCTTCCAGGAACTGAGGTAGGCCATGTACGAAGCGTTCTTCGGCCTGCGTGAGAAGCCCTTTGCGCTGACTCCGAATACCGAGTTCCTGGTGCAGTTGGCGCCCTATCAGGGCTGCCTGAATCTGCTGCGCCTGGCCCTGGCCGAGGGCGAAGGCTTCATCAAGGTGATTGGTGAGGTGGGTACCGGCAAGACCCTGCTGTGCCGTACCGTGCTCAACCTGCTGGACAAGCGGCGCTTCCAGGCGGCCTACCTGCCCAATCCCTGTCTTACCCCGCTGGCCCTGCGCCAGGCGCTGGCTCATGAGCTGCACCTGCAGGACACCGCGGAGCTGGACGAACACAGTTTGCTGCAGCGCATCAACCAGCGGCTGATCGAGCTGGCGGCGGCCGGCAAGAGTACCGTGCTGCTGATCGACGAAGCCCAGGCGCTACCGCCGCGCACCCTGGAGTCGCTGCGCCTGCTGACCAACCTGGAGGGCGAACGCAGCAAGCTGCTGCAGGTGGTGCTGTTCGCCCAGCCGGAGCTGGACAGCACCCTGCAACAGGAGGCCTTTCGTCAGTTGCGCCAGCGCATCACCTTTTCCTACAGCCTGCGGCCCCTGGACCTGGTGGATATCCGCCGTTACCTGCAGGAGCGTCTGGCTGTGGCCGGCTACCGTGGCGAGCCGCTGTTCAGCGAAGCGGCATTGCGCCGCCTGGCGCGCGGCAGTGGTGGCATTCCCCGGCTGCTCAATATTCTCGCCAACAAGGCGCTGATGGCGGCCTTTGGCGAAGGCTGCCGGCAGATCGGCGCAGTGCATGTGCAGCGGGCGATTGCCGATACCGAAGGCGCGGTGCGTGGCGGCGCCCTGCGCCCCGGACTGCGTGGCCTGTTGCTATGCCTGGCGGCGCTGTTGGCGTTGCTGGCCGGCAGCTGGCTGGCGCTGCGCGGCTGGCCGAATGTGGCGGAGTGGCTGCCATGAGCCTGGTCAACGACATGCTGCGCGACCTGGAGAAACGCCGCGCCGCGCCGGGTGACAGCCCGCTGGCCGATGACCTGTATGCGGTTGACGAGGCTGCTGCGGCGCGCCGCGACCGCAGCCTGCGCCTGCGTCGCGGCTTGTTGTGGTTTGCCGCGGTGATGCTTGGTGCGTTCCTCATCGGCAACCTGCTCGGCCGGGTGGTCAAGGGCGTGCCGGCGATCCCGCCGCCGCGCGAGGCGCAGGTCCAAGAGCCGGCTGCCGTGACGCCGGTGCAGCTGCTCGAAGTGCTGCCGCAGCACCAGCCACGTCGCTTTGTCCTGCAGTTGTTGCTGGATCGCACGCTGAGCTATCAGCGCCTCGACGAGAGTGGTGCGGTCAGCCTGGTGCTGCCCGGCACGCTGCTGCCCGGCGAGCCGCGCCATGGTCGTCTGCAGCAGCAGGGGCGCAGCCTGTCCTGGCGGGTCGAGCAGCAGGGCGATGCGGTGCATGTGCTGCTGGTCGGCCTGGGCGGTGAACTACAGGTCGAAGACCGTCTGGAAGCCTTGGGTACGCGCTGGCAGCTTTGGCTGCAGGTGGACCTGCAGCGCAACGACGAAGAGCGTGTGCAGGAAACGCCGCTCGACCTGCCGGTGGCTGAGGTTGTGGCGGAGCCGGCGAGCGAGTCGCCCCCGGACGTGCCGCCAGGCTTTGGCCAGGTGCGCGAGGAGCCGGCGCCGATTGCCTGGCCACAACCGCCGGCAACCCAGCGCGCGCCGGCTCGGCCTGCGCCGGCCAAGGCCGCGCGTGGCAGCAGCGCGGTATGCCTGCACGGCGACAGTTGCTGGCCGGTGAGCAGTCCGCAGGCCGCGCCGCAGGTCCATATCCAGGGGCTGCCTGACCCCTTGCAGCGGGCCCGTGAGGCGCTGGCCGCGCAGCGCTATGCCGAGGCGATCAGCGAGCTGCAGGCGTTGCACCAGCGCCAGCCGGGCGATCGCCACGTGACCCGCTGGTTGGCGCGTGCCTACCTGGCGGCCGGCCAGCTGGAGCCTCTGTTGGCCTGGTTGCCGGGCCAGTTGCAGGCGCAGCCAGGCGACACTGAACTGCGCCTGTTGCTGGCCCGTGCCCAGTTGCAACAGGGCCAGCCGGCGGTGGCACTGGCCACTTTGCAAGAGCAGGCGCCCAGCCTGGACAGCGACCCGGCTTACCACGCGGTGCTGGCTGCGGCCCAGCAGCAGGCCGGGCAGTGGGCGCAAAGCGCGGCCACCTATCAGGCGCTGCTGGCCCGGCGTGGCAGCCAGGGTGCCTGGCACCTCGGCCTGGCTCTGGCCATGGAGCGTCTGCAACAGGCCGAGCAGGCGCGCCTCCACTACCAGCGCGCCCTGCAGGACAGCGCGCTGGAGCCGGCCACCCGCGACTATATCGCTGCGCGCCTGCGCGCCCTGGGAGGACAGTAAATGGCCGAGAACGACGTACGTCAGCGCAAGGTGCGCCTGGGTGACCTGCTGGTACAGGCCGGGCTGATCAATGACGAACAGCTGCAACAGGCCCTGCAGAGCCAGAAGATCAGCGGTGCCAAGCTGGGCCGGGCGGTGGTCGACCTGGGTTTTGTCAGCGAGGTGCAGCTGCTCACCGCGCTGTCCGAACAGCTGCGCATTCCCTTTATCGAACTCAAGCATTTCAAACTCGATGCCCAGCTGGTGCAGAGCCTGCCGGAAGCCATGGCGCGGCGTTTCCGGGCCATCGTGCTGTCCCGCGAGGGTGGCGGCCTGCTGGTCGGCATGAGTGATCCGCTTGACCTGTTCGCCCTCGACGAGCTGGAGCGTGTCCTGAAAACCCGCGTGCAGCCGGCAGTGATCCGGGAAAGCGAGCTGCTTTCCAGCCTGGATGGCCTGTACCGGCGCACCAGCGAAATCGCCTCGCTGGCTGGCGAACTGGAAGGTTCGCTGCAGGAAAGCGATTTCGACCTGAGCAAACTGGGCGCGGAAAGCACCTCGGATGCGCCGGTGGTGCGCCTGCTGCAAACGCTGTTCGAAGATGCCGTGCAGATGAAGGCCTCGGACATCCACATCGAACCGGACGAAGGCGTGGTGCGTATCCGCCAGCGTATCGATGGCGTGCTCAATGAACAGGTGATGAACGAACACCGCGTGGCATCGGCCCTGGTGATGCGCCTGAAGATCATGTCCGGGCTGGATATTTCCGAGAAACGTCTGCCGCAGGACGGTCGTTTCAACATCCGCGTACGCAACCGCAGCATCGACGTGCGGGTATCCACCATGCCGGTGCAGCATGGCGAGTCGGTGGTCATGCGTCTGCTCGACCAGAGTGGCGGGCTGTTCAACCTCGATCACACCGGCATGCCGGCAGACATGCTGGCGCGTTTCCGCCGTCTGTTGCAGCGGCCCTTTGGCATGGTGCTGGTCACCGGCCCGACCGGCTCCGGCAAGACCACCACCCTGTATGCCGGCCTGGCCGAGCTGAACAGCCCGGAGAAAAAGATCATCACCGTGGAAGATCCGGTGGAATACCGCCTGCCACGCGTCAACCAGGTGCAGGTCAACCCGAAGATCGAGTTGACCTTCGGTCGCGTACTGCGCGCCGCCCTGCGCCAGGACCCGGACATCGTGCTGGTGGGCGAGATGCGTGACCAGGAAACCGCCGAAATCGGCCTGCGCGCCGCGCTGACCGGCCACCTGGTGCTGTCCACCCTGCACACCAACGATGCGCAGACTTCGGCCATGCGCCTGGTGGACATGGGGGCCGAGCCCTTCCTGGTGGCTACCGCGCTCAATGCGGTGCTGGCGCAGCGCCTGGTGCGCCGGGTCTGCGAGAACTGCATGCAGGAACAGCAGGCCGACCCGCAGCAGCTGGCCTGGCTGGAGCGCCTGCACGGCGGCAGCCTGGCCGGCAAGGTATTCCGTCACGGCGCGGGTTGCCACCAGTGTCACAACACCGGCTATAACGGCCGGGTGGGGGTCTACGAGCTGCTGGAAATGGACGAGCCGATGATCGCCGCGTTGCGCCGCAACGATCCGCAGGCCTTTGCCGAGGCGGCCAGGGCCAACCCGCACTACCGGCCGCTGGCGGCCTGTGCGCTGGACTATGCACTGGCCGGGGTGACCAGCATCGACGAGGTGCTCAAGGTGTGCGCGACCCTGACCGACGTGGATAGCCTGTAATGGCGCAGTTTCGCTACAGCGGACGCAATGCCCAGGGCGCACGGGTCAGCGGGCTGGTCGAGGCGGCCAGCCTGGACCAGGCGGCCAACGAGCTGTTGGCGCAGCAGATCACCCCTTTGCAGATCGATGCCCAGCAGGCCGACAAGGGCGCCGATGTACTCCAGCAACTGCTCGAACGCCTGCGCCGGCGACGTGTCGAGCTGGATGAGCTGATCATCTTCTGCCGGCAGATGTACAGCCTGAGCAAGGCCGGCGTGCCGATCATCCGTGCCATCGGCGGGCTGGCCGAATCGACCCGCAACCTCTACCTGCGCGAGGTGCTGCAGGCGGTGCGTAGTGACCTGGAGCGCGGCCTGGGCCTGGCGGTGGCGATGAATGTTCATCCCCGGGTGTTCAATACCCTGTTCATCAGCATGGTCAGCGTGGGCGAGAACACCGGCCAGCTGGACGGGGCCTTCCGCCAGCTGTCCAGCTACCTGGAGCTGGAGCGGGAAACCCGCAAGCGCCTCAAGCAGGCCACCCGCTACCCGTTGTTCGTGCTCAGCGCCATGGGCGTGGCCCTGGCGGTGATCAACCTGTTCGTGATCCCGGCCTTTGCCAAGGTCTTCGAGCAGTTCAAGGCCGAGCTGCCCTGGGCGACGCGCGTGCTGATCGGCACCTCGCAGTTCTTCCAGGACTACTGGTGGCTGCTGCTGATCCTGCTGGCCGGCGGGCTGTATGGCTTCCTGCGCTGGACGAAAACCGAGCAGGGCGCCTTGCACTGGGACCGCCTCAAGCTGCGCCTGCCCATCGTCGGTGGGATCTTCGAACGTATCGCCCTGGCGCGCTTCACGCGCACCTTCGCCATGATGTACCGCGCCGGTGTACCCCTGTTGCAGACCCTGTCGATCAACAGTGCCAGCGTCGGCAACCGACACATCGGCCAGGCCGTACTGGCCATGCGCGAAGGCATCGAGCGGGGCGAGGCACTGACGCGTACTGCGGCAGCCAGCGGATTGTTTACCCCACTGGTGCTGCAGATGATGGCGGTGGGCGAGGAAACCGGCGCGCTGGATGATCTGTTTGTCGAGGTGGCGGATTTCTACGAGCAGGAAGTGGACTACGACCTCAAGCAGCTGGCCGATGCCATCGAGCCGATCCTTATCGTGGCGATGGGCGTGCTGGTGCTGATCCTGGCGCTGGGCGTGTTCCTGCCCATGTGGGAACTCGGCTCGGCGGCGCAGGGGCGCTGATGCGTGAAGCGCTGACGGCCTGGACCCTGCGCCGACGCTGGCAGCGCCTGGGCCTGTGGCTGGTGCTGCTGATGGCGATTGGCCTGCTCTGGCTATTGACCTGGCGCATCCTCGGCGTGCTGGAGATGCGTAACATGCAGGCCATGCACGGCGCGTTGGCGCGTGGCCTGAGCGACCTGGCCGCCGAGCGCCTGGCAGCTGGGCAGCCCTTGCCGGAGGCCTGGCTGCGGGGCAACCCGTTCCAGCTGTTGCGCTGGCAGCCGGACGACTACTGCGGCAGTTTGCCGCCGCCAGGCCAGCGCCGTGCGGGGTGTTGGTATTACCTCGCCGAACGCGGCTGGCTGGCCTATCAGGCACGTTATGCCGACCGGCGTGCACCAGCAGGAGACGGGTTGTACCTGTGGCAATTGCGCAGGCTTCCCGAAAAAATGCAAACTGCATCACAACGTGACGACGGATTGGCTTTTGAATTGCAGTCTGTCAGGAACGACGGATTTCCGTCATCCGCCCGCTGACGGGCGACCGACCAGGAGTGTTACTCATGCAGCGACCACAACGTGGCTTTACCCTGATTGAACTGGTGGTGGTGATTGCCATCCTCGGTATTCTCGCCGCGGTGGCCCTGCCGCGTTTCATCAACGCCACCAAGGATGCCCACGAAGCAGCCCTGAAAGGCACCGCCGGCGCCCTGGCGTCGGCGGTATTGCTGGTGCGTTCGCAATGGGAACTCAACCGCAACGGCGGCAGCAACGGCTGTGCGGGCGGCAACTGCCAGATCGATGTGCAGGGCTTTGGCGACAACACGGTGGACGTGAATGCCAATGGCTGGCCGATCGGTACCGGGCGCGCCGGCAACCCGGCCGCCACGACCGCCATGAGTGCGACGACCTGCACCCAGGTGTTTACCAGCATCCTGCAAGGCTCGGCGCCCACCGTCGGCGCGGCGACCAGCAACGACTATGTGCCCAGCGCCGCTGGCACGCTATGCACCTTCACCTACCAGCGTGATGGCGCTAACGACAGTATCCAGTACAACGCCAACACCGGCGCTGTGACCTATACCTTCCAGTAAGACTTTCCACCCGGAGTGCTACCCATGAAGAAACAACAAGGCGGCTTTACCCTGATTGAACTGATCATGGTCATCGTGATCCTCGGCATCCTGGCGGCCTTTGCCCTGCCGCGGTTTGCGGATTTCAGCAACCAGGCTCGTGTGGCCTCCATGAACGGTATTGCCGGCTCATTGCGTTCGGCTTCAGCCATTTCCCGTGCCGCGTTCCTGGCCGCTGGCAATAGTGCAGCTCCCACGGTGACCCTCGAAGGTCTGCAGATCGACATGGTCAACGGCTACCCGGCGGCCACTGAGAACGGCATCACTCGTGCAGCTCAGGTCAGTGGTGTGACTGCAACACCGGGTACGGGTGCTATCACCTACACCGTTACGGGCTACACAGGAACCAACTGCCAAGTGGTCTATACCGCTGCAACGGTTTCCGGCAGCACGGTAACACCGCCCACTATTGCGGCTACTACCGGCGGCTGCTAAGCCATATGCGCGGCTTCACCCTGGTCGAGTTGCTGATGGTCATGGTGATCATTGGCATCCTGGCTGCCGTGGTGGGGCCGCGTTTCTTTGAGCGACAGGTGTTCGACGAGCGGCTGTTCCACGAGCAGCTGGCCAGTGCCGTGCGTTATGCACAGAAGCACGCGCTGGCCAGTGGCTGCCGGGTACAGGCGCAGCTGGACAACAGCGGGCTGCGCCTGCGCCGTGCCGCCAACTGTGAAAGCGGCAGCTACAGTGCCAGCCTGCTGGCCGCCGACGGCCCTTATGCGGATATTCCCCTGCCGGCGGGCGTCAGCCTGTCGGGCAACAGTTTTCCGGTCACCTTCAACGCCCTCGGCCAGGCCGACCGCAGTGTGGCGGTCAACCTCGGTGGGCACAGCCTGCGCGTGCATGCTCCCGCCGGCTGGGTGGAGACCGGGCCATGAAGCGCCAGCGTGGCATGACCCTGGTCGAGCTGGTGATAGCCATTGTGATCATCGGTATCGCCGCCGCCGCGCTGTATTCGGCGATGGCCAGCCTGGCTGGGCGCAGTGCCGACCCCATGCTGCGCCAGCAGAGCCTGTTGCTGGCTGAAGCCTACCTGGAAGAAATCCTCGCCCAGGCCTATGCCGACCCCGGTGCTGCCGCCTGCAGCCAGCGGGCCTGTTTTGACGATGTGCTCGACTACCACAACCTCGATGAGCAGCCACCGCAGGATGCGCGCGGTGGTGTGCTCAACCAGTTGGCCGGCTATCGCGTACGGGTCAGCGTCAGCGACAGCAGCCTGGCGGCGGGGGCGGCCAGCGTGGCGGCGCGTTATGTCGAAGTGCGGGTGACCGACCCCAAGGGCGATGAGCTGCGCCTGGGTGGCTATCGGAGCAACTACTGATGCGTCGCCAGGCCGCCTTTACCCTGGTCGAACTGGTCATGGTCATTGCCCTGGCCGGGGTGGTCGCGGTGATGATCAGCACCGTGCTGGTGCGCCCGATGCAGGGCCTGGTCGACCAGAGCCGGCGTGCCGAGCTGGTCGATCAGGCGGGTCTGGCGCTGAGTCGCATGGCCCGCGACATCCGCCTGGCGGTACCCAACTCGGTGCGCGTGCAGGGCAGTGACCTGGAGCTGCTGCGTATCCAGGCGGCGGGTCGCTACCTGCCCAACCGGCTGGGTGGCGATGGCCTGCGTTTCGCTCCCGGCACAGCCGCCGAGTGCACGGCGACGGGCAATGACTGCCAGGCCTTCCAGGTGCTCGACCCGGCCCTGGCGGTGGCCGGCGCGCGCTGGCTGGTGCTGTACAACGTGGGCGCGCAGAGTGGTGGTGTAGCGGTGCCCGGCAGTAACCTGTGGGCTGCCGCTGATGCCGATGGCCGGCATGTGATCAGCCCCAGCGGCAGTACCCTGAGTTTTGCCAGCCAGGCCGGGCAGGGCGTGCTGCGCCTGCAACCGCCCGGCGGCAGTTTTGCCTTCAGCTTTGCCTCGCCGCAGCGCCGCTTTTACCTGGCGGATGAAGTGGTGGGACTGCGCTGTGATCTGGCCAACCGCCGCCTGCTGCGCTACACCCGCAGCAGCCTGGCGCCGGCTTTCAGCGCCGAGCAGAGCGAGGTATTGGCCAGCGATGTCAGCCGCTGTGCCTTCAGCTATCAACCCGGCAGCCAGCAGCGCGCCGGCCTGGTCAGCCTGACCCTGGGCTTGAGCCGCGACAATGAAGCGGTCGAGCTGTTGCAGCAAGTGCAGGTGGACAATGCGCCCTGAGTCCTCACAACGCGGCTTCGCCCTGGTCGCGGCGATGTTCCTGATCATCGTGGTGGCCTTGCTGGTGGCAGCGATGAGCCGCCTGGCCAGTGACCAGCATGGCGGCAACAGCCTGGCCATCCAGCAGGCGCGGGCCTACCAGGCCGCGCGTGCCGGCCTGGAGTGGGGCATCGCGCGTAGCTTGGGCAGTGCGGCCTGTGCGGCGGGCAGCCCTGCCTTGGCAGCCAGCAACCTGGCCGAGTTCACGGTAACGGTGAGCTGCCAGGCGCGTGGGCCCTATGTCGACGGGGCGCGCAACCTGCAGATTCTTTTGCTCACCGCCGAGGCCGGCAACGGCCTGCCAGGCGGTCGTCCCGACTATGCGTTCCGTCGCCTGCAGGCGCAAATCGAGGTCAGCCTGCCATGAATAGAGGGTCAGCCCTGCTGGGCATGCTGCTACTGCTGCTGGCCGGCCAGGCCAGTGCGGCTACTTACGGATTTGGCAACGGCTGGTTCGTTTCCAGCAACTATCCACCCTGCTCGGGGAGCTGGTCGCAATCCGGTAGCACCTATACCTGCACGGGGCGGGTCAGTTTGGCTAGCGGTGACATCCTGCGTGTGAATACCGGCTGGGGCACCAGCCCCAGCGATATCACTGTGTATGCGCTGGCGGGCTTTTCGCTGAACAACAACAGCATCGGTAACAGCGACTACCGTATTTCCCTGCGTTCGGACTATGGCAGCGTCGACGCGATTGGCAGCAACAGCATTCAGGGTTCGGTCTTGTCTGCTTCCGGGGGCATTTCGCTGAGTGGAACTGCAGTGTCTGCTGCTGTCAGCGGTACTGGTGCGGTTATCTTGGCTAACAGCCAGATTGGTGGGAGCGTCAGTGGTCAAGATGGCGTTACCAGTACCAATAGCCAGATTCAAGGGAGCCTGACTGCAGGCAGTGGAGCTATAAGCCTTACGGACAGCACTGTGCTCGGTAATGTGAATGGTCAAAATGGCGTTACCAGTACCAATAGCCAGGTTCAAGGGAGCCTGACTGCAAGCAATGGCGCCATCAACCTCACTGGCGGCCAGGTCAATGGCCTGGTGACTAGCAACTGCTGCACCCTGACCAGCAATGGCAGCAACCTGCTCGGCGGCGCCAATGCCAACTCCGGGCTGAACATCAGCGGCGGGACGCTGAGCGGCAACTTTGCCGCGAACAGCAATCCGGCCCTGTTCAGCGGGGTAACCCTGACCTCCGGCTCGGTGACAGGGGGCAGCGCGACCTTCACCGACAGCCAGCTGGGTACGCCGGATAGCCCGGTGACGGTGACCACCCAGTCCGGTGCCGTAACCCTCAATAACAGCGAGGCATTCGGCAACTTTACCGCGCCCCATTACTCGACCATTTTCGTCAACAGCCCGAGCAGCGTCACCGGTACCTGCCTGCCCAACTCGACGCCGGCCAATGCCTGCCAGCCGGCAGCACCGACCTGTTTTTTTGATGACAGCTTCGAACGCGGCAGCCTGGGCGATGCCTGGGTGACCACGCGGCGCAGCGGCACGTTCAATATCGGCATTGCCAACAACAGTGGTCGGCGCCTGCGCCTCACCAATGACTCAAGCAACGTGGCTACGGCGGCTACCCTGCAGTGGCTGCTGCCGGCGGCGCGCAACCTGGTAACCATCGAGTTCGACTACTTTGCCTATTCCAACAGCGCCAGCCGGGGTGCCGATGGTATTGCGGTGATCCTCTCCGACGGCAGCGTGACGCCGCAGCCGGGCAGCTTTGGTGGCTCGCTGGGCTATGCCCAGCGTGACAATGGTGACCCGGGGTTTGCCGGTGGTTGGCTGGGCATTGGCCTGGATGAATACGGCAACTTCGCCAACCCCACCGAAGGACGCAATGGCGGTCCCGGTTTTCGCCGCGACTCCATCACCTTGCGCGGCTCCCAGGCCGGGGCGTATCGCTACCTGGCGGGTACCGGCACGCTGGACCCGGAAGTCGACTCGAACATCGCCAGCAGTTCGGCGCGCCCCGGACATCGCTACCGCATCGTGGTCGATTCGCGCGTATCCGGACAGGCCATGGTCAGCGTGGCGCGGCGTACCAGCAGCGGCGGCAGCTTCCAGACCCTGGTTGCCCCTTTCAATGCGCTGGCCAGTGCCGGGCAGGGCAGTATTCCCAGTGATTTTCTGCTCAGCTTCACCGGCTCCACCGGCGGCAGCGTGAATATCCATGAGCTGGACAACCTGCAGGTGTGTGCCGTGCGCTACCGCCCGGTGGGGCCGCAGATCGATCACTTCCGCTTTAGCCATGCCAGCAGCAGCCTGACCTGCAACCCGCTGGAGGTGACGTTGCGGGCCTGTCTGAATGCCACCTGCAGCCAGCTGTATACCGATCCGGTGACGGTCGAACTCAGCCCTTCTGCCTTGTGGGTGGGGGGTAATCCCCTGACCTTCACGGGCGGTGTGACCACCTTACAGTTGCGCGGAAACACGCCCGGTACGGTGACGCTGGGGGTGAACAGTTCAACGCCGCCAGCCAGGGCATTCGGCACGAATTTATGCAGCACGGCCGATTGCCGGGTTAGCTTTGTCGAGAGCGGCTTCATCATCGACGCCCCAGATGTGCTCGCGGCCAAGCCGGCCAGTGCGACGATCCGGGCTGTGCGTGCCGACCCCGCCAATCCGCAGGCCTGCGTGCCGGGCTTTGCCGGGGGTAGTCGAACGCTGCAGTGGCGCGCTGGCTATATCGAACCGAACAGCGGCAGCCAGCCGGTGTTGCTCAACGGTACGCCGCTCAGCAGCAGCTACACGCCGCTGAGCGTGACCTTCGACAGCTCGGCCAGCGCCAGCCTGCCGCTGCGCTATGACGATGCCGGGCAAATGCGCCTGGAGGCCCGCTACGCGCCGAGCAGTGGCGATGAAGCCGGCCTGGTGATGACGGGCGAGGACAGCTTTGTCAGTCGCCCCTATGGCCTGTGCCTGCAAACCGCCAGTAGCTGTGCCGAAGGCAGCGACTACAGTGCCTGCCCGGTCATGCCCGGTGGCGTGCGCGCCGGTGATGCCTTCGACCTCGACCTGCGTGCCGTGGCCTGGCGTCGCGATGGCCAGCCGCTGACGGCTGACGAACTGTGCGGCAATCCCACCACGGCAAACTTCCGGCTGGGTGACATTGCCCTCAGCCACCAATTGCTGGCGCCGACTGCGGGCGTACCGGGCACGCTGAGCCTGGACCGCTACAGCCATGTACTGGGCGAGAGTACCCGCGTGCGCCCGGCGCTCAGCGAGGTGGGCGTGTTCCGCCTGACGGCCAGCCCGCCCAGCTACTTCGGCCAGCCGATCAATGGCGGCAGCAGCGCTCCGCTGGGCCGTCTGCCGCCAGCCTGGCTGGAAGCCCAGGGCAGTGCGGCGCTGCAGGCAGCCTGTACGGCTTTCAGCTACCAGGGCCAGGCCATGGGCTTTGCCCAGCCTCCGCAGTTGGAGGTGCTGGCACGCAATCGGCAGGGGCAGGTCACCGCCAACTATGACCGCCCGGGCTTCTGGCGCCTGGCGTTGCCCGCGCGGGCCAGCCAGGCGTCCGGGCTGCCCTACCTGTCGGTGGTCAGCGAGGCGGGACGCAACCCCTTTGCCAGCGCCCAGCCGGGTGCCGACCTGAACACCCGCTTGCAGGTCCAGGGCAGTGTGCTGAGCAGCGTCGACAACGCCACGTTGGGCGACGGCCGGCGCACCTTCCGCTGGACCGGGGAAAGCCTGCTCTATGCACCGGCCGCCGCGCCGCAGAGCGAGGATCTGCCCTTTACCGCCAGCGTGCAGATGGAGTTTGCCGCCGCGGCACTGCAGGACAGCGACGGCGTATGCCAGGGCGCGGGTGGTAGCTGTAGCGGCTACACCTTCAGCTTTGCCGGGACTGAGGTGCGCCTGGGACGCCTGCAGATTGGCAACGCGCATGGCAGCGAGCTGCAGAGCCTGAGCCTGCCACTGCAGCTACAGAGCTGGCAAAGCCAGGCTGGGCGCAACCTGTTCCTCGCGGAAAACGCCGACAGTTGCAGCAATGCGCTGCTGCAGACGGCCGAGCTAGGGCCTTACTCCGGCAATCTAGAGGGGCATACCCATGCCAGCCTGGGTTGGCCGCTGGCCGCACAGGGCAGCCTGCTGCTGAGTGCGCCGGGGGCCGGCAACCAGGGCTCCGTGCTGGCGCGCCTGCGCGATACCCCGGCCTGGCTATGGTTCGACTGGCGTGGTGCAGGCCGTGAGCCGGCCAGTGGCCTGGCCAGCTTCGGCATTCATCGTGGCAGCGCGCCGCTGATCTACCGCCGTGAGCTGTACCGCACCCAGTAATGCCAGCTAGTCGTCGCTGTCATCCTCGTCGCCGCCGTCGACGTTCATGCCCAGCTCCTTGATCTTGCGGGTCAGCGTATTGCGTCCCCAACCGAGCAGCAGGGCGGCGTCGCGGCGGCGGCCGGCGGTGTGCTTGAGGGCGGTTTCGATCATGATCCGCTCGAAGCAGGGCACCGCACAGTCCAGCAGGTTGCTTTGCCCGCGGGCCAGAGCCTGGTCGGCCCACAGGCGCAGGGCCTGCTGCCAGTCGCCGGTCTGGCCGGTCTCGGCCGGCTGGTTGAGCAGTTCGGGCGGCAGGTCGTCGACATGCACCTCGCGCCCCGAGGCCATCACGGTGATCCAGCGGCAGGTGTTTTCCAGCTGGCGTACGTTACCCGGCCAGGCCAGTTGCCGCAGATAGTCTTCGGTTTCGCTTTTCAGCAGCTTGGGCTCAACGGCCAACTCCTGGGCGGCGCGGGCAAGAAAATGGCGGGCCAGCGCGGGGATGTCTTCGCGGCGGTCGGCCAGGCGCGGGATATGGATGCGGATGACGTTGAGGCGGTGGAACAGGTCCTCGCGGAACTTGCCCTCGCGCACCAGGTTTTCCAGGTTCTGGTGCGTGGCGGCGATGATGCGTACGTCGACTTTCACCGGCGTGTGCCCGCCGACCCGATAGAACTCGCCGTCGGCCAGCACGCGCAGCAGGCGGGTCTGCGTATCGGCCGGCATGTCGCCGATCTCGTCGAGGAACAGCGTGCCGCCGTCGGCCTGCTCGAAGCGTCCACGGCGCTGGTTGGCGGCGCCGGTAAACGCGCCTTTTTCGTGGCCGAACAGCTCGGACTCCATCAGATCCTTGGGGATCGCCGCCATGTTCAGCGCGATGAACGGCGCGGCGGCGCGCGGGCTGTGGCGGTGCAGGGCATGGGCGACCAGCTCCTTGCCGGTACCCGATTCACCATTGATCAGCACGGTGATGTTGGAGTGGCTGAGGCGGCCGATGGCGCGGAACACCTCCTGCATGGCCGGTGCCTCGCCAATGATTTCCGGGCTGCGTAGCTGCGGCTCGGGTTCGGCCTGGCGCAGTTGCTCCTGGGCGTGCAGGTTGGCGCGCTTGACCAGCGACACGGCTTCGTCGACGTCGAAGGGCTTGGGCAGGTATTCGAAGGCGCCGCCCTGGTAGGAGGCCACCGCGCTGTCCAGGTCGGAGTGCGCGGTCATGATGATCACCGGCAGGCGCGGGTGCATCTGGCGGATTTCGGCCAGCAGGTCGAGACCGCTGGTGCCAGGCATGCGGATGTCGGAAATGATCACATCCGGCTGCTGGCGGGTCAGGCGATTGAGGACACCGTCGGCGCTTTCGAAGCACTGGGTGTTGAGGCCTTCCTGCTGCAGGGCCTTTTCCAGGACCCAGCGGATGGAACGGTCGTCGTCGACAATCCAGACGGTTTCGCTTCGGCTCATGACGGTGCGGCTCCTTGTTCCAGCGGCAGGAAGATCGAGAACAGGGTGTGGCCCGGATGGCTCTCACACTCGATCAGGCCCTGGTGCTGGCTGATGATGGTCTGGGTAATGGCCAGGCCGAGGCCGGTGCCGTCGGCGCGCCCACTGACCATGGGGTAGAACAGGGTTTCTTGCAGTTCGGCGGGAATACCCGGACCGTTGTCGATGATTTCCACCTTGCATACCAGGCGATGGCGGGTATGTCCGATGGTGAACTGGCGCAGGCTGCGGGTGCGCAGGGTGATGCGGCCGAGGCGCTGTTCTGGCTGGCTGGCCAATGCCTGCATGGCATTGCGCACGATGTTCAGAACCGCCTGGATCATTTGTTCGCGGTCGACCAGCAGTTCCGGAATGCTCGGGTCGTAGTCGCGGACCAGGGTGATGCTGCCCTGGCTTTCCAGGTCGACCAGGCTGCACACCCGCTCCAGTACCTCGTGGATGTTGGTGGGCGACAAGGCCGGCAGCTTGTTCGAGCCGAGCATGCGGTCGACCAGGTTACGCAGGCGGTCGGCTTCCTCGATGATCACGTCGGTATAGTCGCGCAGCTCGGTAGCGGGCAGCTCGCGTGCCAGGAGCTGGGCGGCGCCACGGATACCGCCGAGGGGGTTCTTGATCTCGTGGGCCAGGCCACGCACCAGCATCTTGGTGGTTTCCTGCTTGGACAACTGGGCCTCTTCCTTGCTGATGCGCAGCAGGCGGTCACGCGGGTGGACTTCCAGCAACAGCAGGGTGGTACCACGGCTGAGAATCGGCGTGACGGCATAGTCGACCACCAGGCTCTGCCCGTTCAGCGAGGTCAGGTGGGCCTCGCGCTTGGTGAACGGATGCGCCTGCACCACGGCTTGGTGCAGGGCGTTGAGTGCTTCGGGCGACTCGGTGAACAGCTCGCTGATGAACTGGCCGTGGCTGCGTTGGCCGCTGATGGCCAGGAGCATTTCGGCCGCGGGATTCATGTACTCCAGGCGCAGCTCGTCATTGAGCAGCAACGTGGCCGTGGTCAGGTTGTCCAGCAATAGGCGGTGCAGCGCGTGATCGATCATGGGCATGCCTTCCTCAAGTGCTGCAGGATGAAGCAAGAAGCAAACCAGCTTTGCCAAAAAACCGGAAAAAGCCCGCCGTTACTGGCCTGCTTACACGATCGCCGGGCTGGTGGGCGTGTCCTTGCCTGATCGCAGGGCATTTCAGTGCACCAAGATAGTGCATGGCGGGGCGGCCTGCTATCTCGGGGTGCATGTTCGTTGCGTCAGGGCGGAGCGCCTGGCCTGCCGAGGACAGGCCGACGGCCTGTTAGAGGAAGGGCAGCAGTTTGCGCGGTTCTACCGGCTTGTCCTTGAGGGGGCACTCGGGACGTACCCCGTAGTCTGCCTTCTGGCAGGGATTCACCCGGCGCTTCTGGGCCAGGGAAATGCGCTGCATGTGCAGCGGTTGTGCGGGGGTGCGTTCCAGGGTCTTGCCGGCTGCATCGATGATTTCCACGGCCAGCATGTGGCTGCCGCGGTCGACATTGTTCAGCACGATGGCCGCGCTGCGGCTGGGTTCGCCATAGGGTTGGCCATCCAGCAGTACGCGGTACTGGTGGCCCTCCTGCAGGGTGGGGTCGCTCTGCACGGTGACGAGAATTTCCCCGCCGGCATGGCTGATGCTGGCGTCGACCTGCGGCAGGAGGATGCGCAGTAACGCATAGGCTGGCGCGGCGACCTCGGCCAGCTGCTGTGGCGGCGGTGCCGGGATGCCCAGGCGTGCCGGTTGTGGCGGGCTGATCGGCACTGCCGGGCTTGGCTTCAGCTCGATGCGCTGGGCCTGGCTGGTGCGTGGCTTGTCGGTGAACACACGGTTGCCCTCGGCATCGATGTAGGTATACACCTGGGCACTCAGCGGCGTGCAGCAGAGCAACAGCAGGCTGGCGAGAATGCGCTGCCTCATCGTGGTGCGGCGATGCTGTTGGACTGCGGAGCAGGGGCCGGCGCGCTGGGGGCCGGGCTGGGGGTCGGTTTGGGCTGCGGGGGCGGGGGGCGCAGCGCCGGGCTGCCGGTGTTGACGCGCTGCACGGTGAAGGTATGGCTTTCGCTCTGCTGAATGACCTGTTCGCCGGCCAGCACCTGCACGGCCAGTTGATGTTCGCCGCGGTCGGCGTTGACTACCTGCAGCTGGCTGCCGCGCGTGGCCGGGCCGTGCGGTTGGCCGTCCAGTACGAGGCGCAGGCGGTGGTTGGCGCGCAGTGCCGGGCGCAGTTCGACGTTCACGCTGAACGTGCCGTTGTTGGCGCGCAGGGCGCCATCGTCAGCGGGCAGGCCGAGCAGGCGCAATGTGCTGTAAGCCTGGCCGGTAGCCGCAGGCTCGCCACCCGTGGCTTCCAGCGTGGGCATGGGGGGTGGCTGCACGGTGTTGACCGCCGGCAGGGTGACCTGCTCGCTGGCCACGCCCTGCGGTGCCTGGTCGCTGAATACCGTGTTGCCTTGAGCATCGGTGTACTTGTAGATCTGGGCCGTGGCGGGCAGCGCCAGGCTGCACAGCAGGCATATGAGCGACAGGCGCATTGGGGGTCTCCTCCTCGTCAGCCTGTTAAGCCTTGCACCACGCCGGCCAGCTGGCAAGCGGCAAAGGGCCAGGCAGCGATAGCCATCATGCTTTGTCCGAGCCGGTGTCGTGCGCAGGCATAAAAAAGCCCCGCGCGGTTTCCCGGGCGGGGCTATGCCGGTCAGGGCATCAGACGCTGTAGTACAGGTCGTATTCCAGCGGGTGTACGAAGGTGCGTACCTTGATTTCCTCGGCGGCCTTCAGTTCGATGAAGGAGTCGAGGAACTCGCGGCTGAATACGCCACCCTTGAGCAGGAAGTCGTGGTCGGCTTCCAGGGCTTCCAGCGCTTCCTTGAGGCTGCCGCACACCTGCGGGATCAGCTTGGACTCTTCCGGCGGCAGGTCGTAGAGGTTCTTGTCGGCGGCATCGCCCGGGTGGATCTTGTTCTGGATACCGTCGATACCGGCCATCAGCAGGGCAGCGAAAGCCAGGTAGGGGTTGGCAGCCGGGTCCGGGAAGCGTGCTTCGATACGGCGGCCTTTCGGGCTGGCAACGTACGGAATACGGATCGAGGCGGAACGGTTGCGGGCCGAGTAGGCCAGCATGACCGGTGCTTCGAAGCCGGGAACCAGACGCTTGTAGGAGTTGGTCGACGGGTTGGTCAGGGCGTTCAGGGCCTTGCCGTGCTTGATGATACCGCCCACGAAGTACAGGGCAGTTTCCGACAGGCCGGCATAGCCGTCACCGGCGAAGGTGTTCTTGCCGTCTTTGGCGATCGACATGTGAACGTGCATGCCCGAACCGTTGTCGCCATACAGCGGCTTCGGCATGAAGGTAGCGGTCTTGCCGTAGGCTTCGGCAACGTTGTGTACGCAGTACTTGAGGGTCTGTACTTCGTCAGCCTTGGCCACCAGGGTGTTGAACTTCACGCCGATCTCGTTCTGGCCGGCGGTAGCCACTTCGTGGTGGTGTACTTCGACGACCTGGCCCATTTCTTCCAGGGCGTTGCACATGGCGGTACGGATCTCGTGGTCCGGATCGCTCGGCGGGGTCGGCAGGTAGCCGCCTTTTACGCCGATGCGGTGGCCGTTGTTGCCCTGGCCGCCGTTGAAGTCGGCATCGCTGTTCCAGGCGGCCTGTTCGGAGAAGATCTTGAACATCGAGCCGGACATGTCGGACTTGAACTTGACCGAGTCGAAGATGAAGAACTCCGGCTCCGGACCAACGAATACGGTGTCACCGATGCCGGTGGACTTGAGGAACTCTTCAGCGCGCTTGGCGATGGCGCGCGGATCGCGGTCGTAGCCCTGCATGGTGCTCGGCTCGATCACGTCGCAGACCAGGATCAGCGTCGGCTCTTCGGTGAACGGGTCCAGGACGGCAGTGCTGTCGTCCGGCAGAAGGATCATGTCGGAGGCTTCGATGCCTTTCCAGCCATGGATCGACGAGCCGTCGAACATCTTGCCGTGCTCGAAGAAGTCTTCGTCCAGCGCGTCACGGGCCGGCATGGTGATGTGGTGCTGCTGCCCCTTGATGTCGGTGAAGCGCAGGTCTACCCACTTCACATCGTGTTCTTTGATCAGTTGAATTGCCTTAGACATGCTGTCCTCCAGTTGGAAAGGGGCGGCCGATGGCGCCTCTGTAGCGGTGCGAAGCCGGGCGGATCATCCGCCTGTGCGACTTGACTCACAAGAGAGCAATTAGCGTGCCACTGCTCGAAAATGGGCCGCAGGCCGCCAAATCAGGGCGGCTACGTTGTTTATAGCGGAGTGCCAGGCTTTTTTCGCACCTTAATAGTGCGCGCCATGCGTGAGATGCACGCAAATGAGGCAGCGGCGGCCTTCTGCTTGTTTTTGGTCAAGTCTTGAACAAATTCCGCTATACTCCGCGCCCCTCTTTTCTTGCGTCCTGCCGCTGGCACTGCTTGCCATGAAATTCATCGTCAAAGTCTTCCCGGAAATCACCATCAAGAGCCGGCCGGTGCGCAAGCAGTTCATCCGCCAGCTGGGGAAGAATATCCGCAGCGTTTTGCGCGAACTTGACCCGCAGCTGCAGGTGCAGGGCGAGTGGGACAACCTTGAGGTGCAAACCAGCCTGCAGGAACCGCGCGCGCGCGCCGCGCTGATCGCACGGCTGCGTTGCGTGCCGGGCATCGCGCACTTCCTGGAAGTACACGATTACCCGCTGGGTGACTTCGACGACATCCTCGACAAGTGTCGCCAGCACTTCGGCAGTCAACTGCCGGGCAAGGTCTTCAGCGTGCGCTGCAAGCGCGGCGGCAAGCACAGCTTCAGCTCCGTGGAAGTAGCCAGCTACGTGGGCAGCCACCTGCGTCGCGAGTTCGGCGCCGCCGGTATCGACCTGAAGAATCCCGAGGTGCAGGTACGCATCGAGATTCGCCACGACCGCCTCTATGTGGTGCACGCCCAGCATGAGGGCATTGGTGGCTACCCGCTCGGTTCGCTGGAGCAGAGCCTGGTGCTGATGTCCGGTGGCTTCGACTCCACCGTTGCGGCCTACCAGATGATGCGCCGTGGCCTGCTAACGCACTTCTGCTTCTTCAACCTGGGGGGGCGTGCCCACGAGCTGGGCGTGATGGAAGTGGCGCACTTCCTCTGGCAGAAGTACGGCAGTTCGCACCGCGTGCTGTTCATCAGCGTGCCGTTCGAGGAAGTGGTTGGCGAGTTGCTCAACAAGGTCGACAACAGCCACATGGGCGTCATCCTCAAGCGCATGATGCTGCGCGTGGCCACCCGCCTGGCCGAGGAGCTGTATATCGATGCGCTGGTCACCGGCGAGGCGATCAGCCAGGTGTCCAGCCAGACCCTGACCAACCTCAAGGTTATCGACGCGGCCACCGACATGCTGGTGCTGCGCCCGCTGATCGCCAGCCACAAGCAGGACATCATCGACTGTGCCACGCAGATCGGCACGGCCGACTACGCCAAGCACATGCCCGAATACTGCGGGGTCATTTCGGTAAACCCCACGACCCGCGCCAAGGCCTATCGGGTCGAGCATGAAGAGCAGCAGTTCGACATGGCGATCCTGGAGCGTGCCCTGCAGCGCGCGCGCAAGATCACCGTGGACAAGCTGATCGACGAACTGGGCGCCGACGTCCAGGTCGAGGAAGTCCAGCAGGCGCTGAGCGGGCAGATCATCCTGGATATCCGCCCCGCCGATGCCGTCGAGGAACAGCCGCTGCAGGTCGAAGGCATCGAGGTGCAGACCTTGCCGTTCTACGCGCTGAACAGCCGCTTCAAGGAGCTGGATGCCAGCCGCCAGTACCTGTTGTATTGCGACAAGGGCGTAATGAGCCGCCTGCATGCTCACCACCTGCTCAGCGAAGGGCATGCCAACGTGCGTGTCTATCGCCCCGCCGGGCAGCCACAAACCGCAAGCTATCAGCCGCAAGAAGGTCACGTGCCGTCATGATCAAGGAGCAGCTCAGACGCAGCGCGCGGCGCCGCAGGCACCCTCCCGACGGCAAACGCTGAATCCGTCATGTTTTTAGGCTTTTCTTCGGTTTTTATCTTGCTGCTTGTCGCCTCCGGCTTGCCGCTCTTTTTTAGGAAAACATCGTGATCGAAAATCTGCGCAATATCGCCATCATCGCCCACGTCGACCATGGCAAAACCACCCTGGTAGACAAGCTGCTGCGCCTGTCCGGCACCCTCGACCGCAAAGAAGCGGAAAACGAGCGGGTGATGGACTCCAATGACCAGGAAAAAGAGCGCGGTATCACCATCCTGGCCAAGAACACTGCCCTGAAGTGGGGCGACTACAACATCAACATCGTCGACACCCCCGGACACGCCGACTTCGGCGGTGAAGTGGAGCGTGTGATGTCGATGGTCGACTCCGTACTGCTGGTGGTCGATGCCCAGGACGGCCCGATGCCGCAGACCCGCTTCGTGACTCAGAAGGCCTTCAAGGCCGGCCTGCGTCCGATCGTCGTGGTCAACAAGATCGACCGTCCCGGCGCGCGCCCGGACTGGGTCATCGACCAGATCTTCGACCTGTTCGACAACCTCGGTGCTACCGATGAGCAGCTGGACTTCCCGATCGTCTACGCCAGCGCCCTGAACGGCATCGCCGGCCTCGACCACGAGAACATGGACGACAACATGGATGCCCTGTTCCAGGCCATCGTCGACCACGTGCCGGCTCCCAAGGTCGACAGCGAAGGCCCGTTCCAGATGCAGATCTCCCAGCTGGACTACAACAGCTTCCTCGGCGTGATCGGCATCGGCCGTATCACCCGTGGCCGCATCAAGGCCAACAGCCCGGTCGTCGCCATCAGCGACGACGGCAGCAAGCGCAACGGCCGCATCCTGAAGATCATGGGGCACTCCGGCCTGCAGCGCGTGGAAGTCCCGGAAGCCGAAGCCGGTGACATCGTTTGCGTATCCGGCATGGACGAGCTGTTCATCTCCGACACCCTGTGCGATCCGCAAAACGTCGAAGCCCGTCCGCCGCTGACCGTCGACCAGCCCACCGTGAGCATGACCTTCCAGGTCAACGATTCGCCCTTTGCCGGCCGCGAAGGCAAGTTCGTCACCAGCCGCAACATCAAGGAGCGCCTGGAAAAAGAACTGCTGCACAACGTGGCCCTGCGCGTCGAGCCGGGTGACTCCGCCGAGAAGTTCAAGGTGTCCGGGCGTGGCGAGCTGCACCTCTCGGTACTGATCGAAACCATGCGCCGCGAAGGCTTCGAGCTGGCCGTGGGCCGCCCGGAAGTGGTGATCATCGAGAAGGACGGCGAGAAGCAGGAGCCCTACGAGAACGTCACTATCGATATCGAGGAACAGCATCAGGGGCCGGTGATGGAGCAGATGGGTCTGCGCAAGGGCGACATGACCAACATGATCCCTGACGGCAAGGGGCGTATCCGCCTGGAGTACCTGATCCCGGCGCGTGGCCTGATCGGTTTCCGTAACGCCTTCCTGACCATGACCTCGGGCACCGGCATCCTCACTTCGACCTTCGACCACTACGGTCCGGTCAAGGCCGGCGAAGTGGCCCACCGCCAGAACGGTGTGCTGGTCTCCATGGCCACCGGCACCGCGCTGACCTACTCCCTGGAAACCCTGCAGGACCGCGGCAAGCTGTTCCTGTCGCCGGGTGACGAAGTCTACGAAGGCCAGCTGGCCGGCATCCACAGCCGCGACAACGACCTGGTGATCAACCCGACCAAGGCCAAGAAGCTCGACAACATGCGTGCTTCCGGTAAGGACGAGACCATCCAGCTGACCCCGGCACTGAAGTTCACCCTGGAGCAGGCGCTGGAGTTCATCGACGAAGACGAACTGGTCGAAGTGACGCCGAAGTCGATTCGCCTGCGCAAGAAGCTGCTTAACGAGAACGACCGCAAGCGCTACGAGCGCAGCAAGGTCTAAGCGCCAAGTACTTCACGCGGTACAACAAAAAGCCCCGGCAGAGCCCTCTGCCGGGGCTTTTTGTTGGACGGCTGGCTTGCCGTCTGCCGCGCCGCTGATTAAGGTCGACGCAGCCCCGTAGCGCCCCGCATAAGGACATGCATGCCCCGCCTCATCCCCCGCCAGTCGCACCCCTACCAAGCCCCCCTGACCGCCCCTGAGCAGCTTGCTCCGCTCAGGGCCCGCTCCGTGGCGATTCCGTTGGCTGTGGGGTTGCTGTGTGCGCTGTTGGCGGCGCTGCTGCCGACGCTGGTGGTGCCGTCGTTTTGGCCGATTTTCGAGGCCTTCGGCGAGCACCTGCCCCTGATTACTGCGCTTGCGCTGAACTACTACTTGTTGCTCTGGCTGTGGCCGCTGGGTTTTGTCGTGGTGTTCCTCTGCTGGCCGGCGGCGCGACGCCGTGGCTGGGTGCCCTGCCTGACGGGCGTGCTGGGCCTGCTGGCCAGCCTGGTATTGCTGGCTGTGTCGATGTATGGGCCGATCTTCAGTTTGGGCTAGGGCTTGTAAACCGCCTAGTAGCGGGCCATCGAGGCTGCCCTGACGATCAGGGATGTCGGCATATTGCGATTCATGGAGGCGCAGGCATGTGGGATGACGGTCGTTTGCTGCTGGCCTTGGGGCTGTTTGCCAGCGGGCTGTATCTGTTGGTGAATCTGCTGTTCTGCCCGTTCAGCGCGCTGCAGCTGGGGCTGGCAGTGGCTTGCCTGCTGGCGGCGTACTGGGTGAAGCCGAGGCGGCGCAGCCTGGGCGAGGTGGCCGACTGGCTGGATGTCCTCGATCTGCTCATCGAGTTGCCTGTACGTGCCGTGCTGGGGCTGCTGCGTGGCGTGGCGCGGTTGCTGCGCGGCGATGTGGGTGGCCTGGATTTGTAGTGGCGTGTTTCGCGAGCCATGCCCGGTTTGCCTGCTGCGCCTGGCGCAGAATGCGTCGTGCCGGTGATGCCGGCCTTGTCCACCTCGCTGCGCTGCAAGGAGAAACGCGTGAGCCAAGCCAATGTGTATGCCCCGCCCCAGGCGGAATTGTCCAACCGGCAGAACGAGACCCAGGTCATTGATGCGCTGACGGTGTCTGACGGTTGGAAACGCACCTTCCACTTGCTGGTCAAGGCCGGTGGCCCGCGTTTGCCGAATCTGCAGGCCTTGAGCGGCGGCGAGCGCTTCAAGGTGAGTTTCAACATCCTGGGGTTCCTCTTCGGGCCTTTCTACTACCTGGCCAAGGGCATGTGGAAAAAGGCGCTTAGCCTGTTTGCCGCCTGCCTGGCGGTGCTCATTCCGCTGAGCCTGACGTTGGAGTATTTCGGCCTGGATGCACTGGCCAATGCTTTGGGTTATGGCGCTGCCGCGGTTTTCGCGGTGCGTGCGAATATCGATTACTACAAGAAAGCCTGTCTGGACGATAACAGCTGGTGGTAGTGCGCGCGGCCCGCGCCGCGACGCTCTGCCACGTCCGGCAGCAGGCAGCGCTGCCGAGTAGCAGCTATGCTCAGGCAACACCTGTCATGTCGTGTTGCTGGAGCTTGCCATGTTGCGCCTGTTTGCTGATCTCGCGTTTCGCTGGAAGATTGCCCTGCCGATCATCGGCCTGGCCGTTTTGCTGCTGTTGACCGGAGGGCTGGGTGTGCGCGGCATCAGCCAGGAGGTGGAGTCGAGCACGCGGCTGACCGAGCGTTACCTGCCGGCCATCAGTCTGTTGCTGAACGCCGACCGTGACTTGTACCAGGCCTTTGTGGCCGAGCGCAGCCTGCTTGGTGCAGGTAGCGCGGCACATCTTCAGGCGCTGCGCGATAGCCATGCAGAAAACCTGCAGCAGGCCTATGCACGCGTGCATCAGTATGCCGACTTGCGTCCAGGCGACGATGCGTTGCGCCTGGTGGCCGTATTTGACCGGGATTTTACCCGTTGGCAGGAGACGTCCCGGCAGGTCTTGCAGCTGTCGCAAAGCGATGTGCAGGCGGCCAGCGCCCTGAGCTTTGCGCAAAGCGAAGCGCAGTTCGAGGCCATGCGCGATGCCATCGACAAGTTGGGTGAGCTGGAAGACCAGGCGGCGGCTGCGGAAGGCCGGGCGGCCATCGAGCGGGGCAAGACCGTGCAGTGGCAGCAGTCACTGCTGGTGGCGCTGGGGCTGCTGGGCTGCCTTGTACTGGTGCTGGGGTTCCCGCTGCTGGTCACCCGGCCCATGCACCGTCTGTTGCAGCGGATCGAGCAAATTGCCGATGGGGACGGTGATTTGCGGGCGCGTGTCGAGGTTGCCTCCGCCGATGAGCTGGGTCGTCTGGGGCGTGCGTTCAACCGCTTTCTCGACAAGCTGCAGCCGCTGATTGGCGAAGTAGGCGCGGTGACTGGTGAGCTGTCGCGCGCGGCCAGCGGCCTGTCGGCGGCGGCGGCGGAGAGCCGCCAGGTGATTCAGGAGGAACACCTGGCGGTAGACCAGGTCACCACCGCCGCCACGCAGATGAGCGCCGCCGTGCATGAGGTGGCGCGCAATGCGCAGGCGTCCGCCGAGGCGTCCCGTCAGGCGGGTGAGCAGTCGCAAGCGGGTGCCCAGGCGGTCAATGCGACTATCCAGGCCATGCGCGCCATGGCTCGCGAAGTGGAGCAGGCCCAGGCCAGTATCCACGAGCTGGAAGCGGAAACGGCGAGCATTGGTGCGGTGCTGGAGGTGATTCGGGGGATTGCCGAACAAACCAATTTGTTGGCGCTCAACGCCGCCATCGAGGCGGCGCGCGCCGGTGAGCAGGGGCGTGGCTTTGCTGTGGTGGCTGACGAAGTGCGCGCCCTGGCGGCACGCACGCAGGATTCGACCAAGGACATCCAGTCGCGCATCGAGCGCCTGCAGGGCGGTGTTCAGCAGGCGGTGCGCGTCATGCAGGCGGGTAGTCAGCAGGCGCGTGCCGGGGTGGAGCAAGCCGCGGGAGTCGACCAGGCACTGGTGTCTACCAATGAGGCGGTGCAACGCATCAGCGACATGGCTGCACAGATCGCCACGGCCTGTGAGCAGCAGAGCAGTGTGACCGAGGAGATCGCCCGCAATATCAGCGACATCAATACCTTGTCCAACCGTGCCGCGCAGATGTCCGATGACAGTGCGCAGGCCAGCCAGCAACTGACGGTCACCGCCGAGCAGTTGACGCGCCTGGTGGCGCGTTTCCGCGTCTAGTCGGGGGGGGCTCAGCCTTCGCCGAGTTTGAGACGGCGCTTGAGGCGGCGCAGGCTGAACCAGACCAGGCCGATGCATAGTGGCACGGCGAGGCCGGTGGCCAGCTGGCTGTCGGCCAGCAGCCCCAGGCTCTTGGCTGATTCCGCAAGATACTTGCACAGACCGACCAGGTAGTAGCTGATGGCGGCCACCGACAGGCCTTCGACGGTCTGTTGCAGGCGCAGTTGGGTATGGCTGCGTTTGTCCATGGCCTGCATCAGCTGCTGATTCTGCGTTTCGATGGTCAGGTCGATCCGCGTGCGCAGCAGCTCGCTGGCCCGCTGCACACGGCGCGCCAGGTCATTCAGGCTTTGCTCGGCGGCTTCGCTGGTCCGCCAGGCCGGCGTCAGGCGGCGCTGCAGGAACTCGCTGAAGGTCTGCAGGCCAGGGCAGGGCCGCTCGTGCAGTTCGGCCAGACGGTTGCTGATCAGTTCGTGATAGGCGCGGGTGGCTGAAAAGCGGTAGTTGTGGGTGGCGATCAGTTGCTCGATACCGGCCGCCAGGCTGCCCAGCTCGCCGAGCAGGTGACGTTCGTCTGCCAGGTTCTGGATCTGGTTGATCTGCTGGATGGCCGTAGCCAGCTGGCGCTCCATGGCCTTGAGCTGCGGGGCCATGGCCTTGGCCTGCGGCAGCGCCAGAAGCAGCATCATGCGGTAGGTTTCCATCTCCAGCAGGCTGCGCACCAGACGGCCAGTCTGGCAGGGGTTGAGGCTGCGGTTATGGATCAGCAGGCGTCCGCAGCCGTCGCTGTGGATGCGATAGGCACTCCACAGGCGGGCCTGGCCATCGCTGACTTCGGCGCTGATCAGGCGTTGTCCCTCAAAGTGCCGGCGCATGTCGTCCGGGCTGGGTTCGCTGGCCGGAGCAGGGTGTATCTCCAGATGGTTGCAGCTGAGTAGTTGGCCGGGCAGCGCGTTGAGCCAGTCGGCCGGCAGCAAGCGGAGGGCGTTGGCGAGGAAGGGTTCGCTGTCGCTTTGCTTGCTCAGCAGGGTATAGGTGGAGAACTCGGTATGGCGCTCCCAGCGCAGTTCGAAGCCACCGAAGTCCTGGTAGTAGCAGGAGGATTGCGCGCTGGGTGGCAGGACGGCGTGGCGTTCGCAGAGGCGCAGCAGGTGCTGGTATTCCGCGCCAGGCTGCGCCGGGTCGGCCAGCAGCACCAGGTGCGACAGGCGCGAAGGGGTGGCCAGCACGGGGAAGGGCCGCGTATGCAGCTCGTTGAACAGTGCTTCGCGCTCGGGATGGAAACGCAGTGCAGCGCTACGCGGTAGGGTCAAATCGCTCATGGGGGCTGTCGGTCGCGGCGTCGGGGGCGCGCATTCTGCCATGCCGGCTGCCTGTGTCGCTGCACTGTGCTGCCTGCGACCTGCTGTCGCGGTAGTGCCGGGCGCTGGCACGTAATGCCTGGCGCAGGTCAGGCCAGACCAGTTGGCGGGCCTGCAGCTCGGTCTGTAGTGGGGTGCAGTCGTAGCGCTCGCGACGTATGAAGGCCAGGCTTTCCCGGCGGCTATGCAGTAAACGCTCGGCGCCGGGCAGGCGGAGCAGTGCGGCGAGCAGGCCCACGGGGACGTATCGGCTGGGCGCCGCTACGTCAAGCTCCTCGGCGAGCAGGGCGAGCAGTTCGCCCAGGCTGGGGCTGTGCGGGTCAAGGGCGAGCAGCTCGCTGCCGTTGGCCAGCGGTCGCTCGACCAGGCTGGCCAATAGCGCGACGAGCAGGTCGACGCTGATCAGTGGCAGCCAATGTGCCGGGCTGCCGGGTATGCCATGCAGGCGCCCATGGGCCAGGTTGTCGAGTAGTTCGTAGAGTGGCTGGCTGGGATTGAGATGGCCGCTCTGGCTGTGGCCGCACAGGGTGCCGGGGTGGACCACGTTGTAGGGCACTTGCATTTGGCGGGCCAGGGCGCAGCTCTGGTAGTGGGCTTGTAGCTTGCTGGCCTCATAGGCGCCGGCGCGCCGGTACAGCCTGTCCCAGTCGCTGTGTGCGAGGTGCTGCGGATCGATGCCCAGTTCGGCCAGGTGTGCCGGGTTGCCCAGCATGAAGCCGCCGACCAGTAGCAGGCGGGCCTGCAGGCGGCTGGCCAGCTGGGTCAGGGCCAGGCTGCCGGCGACATTGCAGCGTTCGGCCTGCTCGCGCGGCAGGCCCCAGGCAAACTGCGCGCCGAGATGGATGATCTGGCTGATGCCACGTGCGAGCAACGGGGGCTCATCAAGCCCCAGCCCGGGGTGCTGCAAATCACCGGCGAGTGCGTGCAGGTGCGCGGGGTTGCCGCCGCGTGCCTGGCATTGTGCGCGCAGTGCCGGCAGTTGCTCGGGTTGCCGCAGCAGCAGGTAGAGCGAGTGACCCTGGCGGCTGAGGGTGGCGGTCAGCCAGCTGCCGATGAAGCCACTGGCGCCGCTGATGAGAAGATTGGCCATGTGCGTTTTCCTGTGTTGGGAAGCATCGCCGGGGAGCCTAAACTGTCGAGTCAGATCGACAGTCAAGGAGTGTCTGATGCGAGTTGCCGACGTGGAGAGGGCCTCCGGGCTGAGTCGCCATACCCTGCGCTTCTATGAGGCTCGCGGGCTGATCGCCGCACCGCAGCGGGCGGCCAATAACTACCGGATCTATCCGCCGCAGGTGCTGGAGCAGCTGGCGTTCATCCGCGAGACGCAGGGCATGGGCTTTAGCCTGGAGGAAATCGGCGAACTGCTGCGCTTGCGCCGAGAGGCACGCCTGGATTGCGCGCAGGGGGCGTTGTTGCTGCAGGGCAAGCTGCAGGAGGTGGAGCAGCGCTTGCGCCAGTTGCGTCGTTTGCGCAATTACCTACGTGCTGAACGCGATCGTCTGCGCGACAGTGCGCTGGCGCATGGCCTGCCGCTGGCGCCTGAACTGCAGCGGCGCCGCTGAGACCTGCGCCGGGAGGGCCTGGGGCTTTTTACCGCCGGCTAGAGGTTGGGCTTGTAGGCGCAGTAGCCGGGGCGCGGGCCGATGCGCGGGTGGTTGCGACAGGTGTCCGGACGCTTGTCATAGACGGTGCACAGGCGGGTCTTGCGGTCCAGGTAGAGGCAGTCGTTGTTGCTCATGCGGGTGAGCGTGAAGATGCCGCTTTTCTGGTGAAAACGCTCGATCACGCCATCCTTCTGCAGGCGTTTGGCGATGTTTTTCAGCGGCTCGCCGCGTTCGAATTCATCGACCAGGCCGAGGCGGATCAGGTCGCTGAGGCGTGCCTCGACCGGCATGGTGCAGCAGCTGGAGATGCAGCTGTGGCACATGCTTTTCTCGTAGCGAATCCAGGTTTCGGTGCGATCGAGGTCGGCGCCGAGAATCAGCAGGGGTTTCATGGCGTGGGTCGTGGCGGTGGTGAGGGGGCGCGCATCATAACCAGCCGCTGACGGGCTGCCCAGTACGCTCCGTCAGGCGCGGCTTGCTGGACAGCGTTGTGTCCGTCACGTCTCTGGCAAGCGTCTGTGGGTTGTCGACAGGCGGCTGGATATACTCGCCGCCGGCAGGGACAGGGGAGTGCCACGCGATGCAATGGATTTTCATGCTGATAGGACTGGTGCTGGGTGCCAGTATCGGCGAGTCATTTTCCGCCGGGCTGTTTGGCATCCTGTTCGGCCTTGGGCTGGCGCAAGCCTTGCAACAGCGTCAGCTGCAGGCCGCCAACAGCGCGCTGCACAAGGAGCTGCAGCAGCTTGGCCAGCGCCTGAAGCGTCTGGAACAGGACGCAGCAGCGCCAGCCGAGCCGCCCATGCCGGCTGCGTCTGCGCCTGAAACTGCCGCGGTGCCGGCTGACGAGGCGCTGCAGTTCAGTCTCGATGAGATTAGCCCGGCAGCCGAACCCGTCAGCCCGGCCAACAGCCAGCCGCTGCCAGAGCGTATCTGGCGCGCCGCCCCGGCAGCCCCTGAACCTGCTGCGCCGCGTGCTCCCGCGCTGGTTGCCGCGCCGCGCGAGCCGGGTTTCCTGGTGCAGGCCTGGGGCTGGGCCCGTGACTGGTTACTGGGTGGCAACACGGTGCTGCGTGTCGGCCTGCTGCTGCTGTTCCTCGGCCTGGCCTTCCTGTTGCGCTATGCCACGGAGGGCATGGTGGTGCCCGTGGCGCTGCGTTACAGCGCAGTGGCCGCCAGCGCCCTGGCCCTGCTCGGCCTCGGCTGGTGGCTGCGCGTGCGGCGCCCCGGCTATGCCTTGTTGCTGCAAGGCACCGGGGTGGCGGTGTTGTACCTGACCATCTTTGCCGCCTTGCGTCTGCATCCGCTGCTCGATAGCCAGCCGGCCTTTGCCCTGCTGGTGCTGGTGACGGCCGCTGCCTGTGTGCTCGCGGTGGCACAGAATGCCCAGGGCCTGGCGGTGGCGGCGGCATTGGGCGGCTTTGCCGCGCCAATCCTTACCTCCAGCGGCAGTGGCAATCATGTCGCGTTGTTCAGCTATTTCCTCCTGCTCAATGCCGGGATTCTTTCGGTGGCCTGGTTCAAGGCCTGGCGACCGCTCAACCTAGTCGGTTTTGTCGGCACTTTCGGTATCGGCCTGGCCTGGGGCTGGCGCTCCTACCAGCCGGAGCTGTTGTGGAGCAGTGAACCCTTCCTGGTGGCGTTTTTCCTGATCTATGTGCTGATCGGCCTGCTGTTCACCCGGCGTAGCCTGCGCCAGGCCGGCGAAGCCCCGCAGGAGCGTGAGGCGCTGTTGCGCTGGTCGCTGGGGCGTACCGATTATGTGGATGCCACGGCAATGTTCGGCCCGCCTCTGGTGGGCTTTGCCCTGCAGGTGGGCCTGGTGCGGCATATCGAGTTTGCCGTGGCCTTCAGTGCCCTGGCACTCGGCGGCTTCTACCTGCTGCTGGCGCTTTGGCTGCGCCAGCGGGCCGGAGCGCGGGCGCTGTTGCTCACCGAAACCTGCCTGGCGCTGGGGGTGATCTTTGCCAGCCTGGCCATTCCGCTGGGCCTGGATGCGCAGTGGACTTCGGCGGCCTGGGCGGTCGAGGGCGCCGGTATCTACTGGCTCGGCCTGCGTCAGCAGCGCCGTCTGGCCCGGTTGTTTGCCCTGCTGCTGCAACTGGCGGCCAGCCTGGCCTATCTGTCTACCCTCGGCCTGGCCAGCCAGACCGTGTTGGCCGGTTCGGCGCTGGGCGCCGCCATGCTGGCCGGCGCCTGGCTATGCAGCTATGGGTTGTTGCGTCGTCACCAGGCTGCGCTGCCGCTGTGGCCTTGGGAGGCGCGTTTGCAGCCCTGGCTGGCGCTGGCCGGCCTGCTGTGTGCCTACCTGATCGCGCCACTCCTGTTATCCGCCGATTTCACCGCCATGGCCTGGGCACTGGGCGGCCTGCTGACCCTGCTGCTGGGCCTGCGCCTGCGCGCCCGAGTCTTCCTCTGCGCAGCGTTTGCCGTGCAGTTGCTGGGTGGCGTGTTGTTCGTCGGCCAGCTGGATGGGGCCAGCAGCGGCCAGGGCATGCTGGCTTCGGGCTGGAGCGGCTTGTTGCTCAGCCTGCTGATCGGCCTGGCGCTGATTGGCAGCATGCTGCTGGCCTCGCGTGATGCCCTGGTGCGTGAGGACCGTCGGCTGTTGCGCGGTCTGGCGCTGGTGCTGCTGGCCGGCCTGTTGCTGATCAACCTGGCGGTGTTGTTCGTCTTGCCCTGGCGTACGGCCTGTGCGGTTTGGGCTGGCAACGGTCTGGTGATTCTCTGGCTGGCCCTGCGTCTGCAGCAGCGCGCGGCCTTTGTATTTGCCCTGCTGCTGCAGGGCGTGGCGGGTTGCAGTTTCTTCCTTGCCGCGCCGCTCTGGCAGGTGGCCGGTCAGGCTGAAGCGGCAGCGCTGGCCCACGCCGGCTTCTGGACGCCGGCGCTGCTGGGTCTGGCGGCGCTGCTGGGGGCCTGGCGCTTGTGGCGGGAAAACCAGCACGGACAGGCCGCCGAGTGGCGCGTCAGCCTGCTGCAGCTGTCCTGGCTGTTGCTGGCCTGGGGCCTGGCCTGGTGGGTGTTCGCCTGGGTCAGCGAGATTGACCGGCTGTTTAGTGGCGCCGCACAAAGCAGCGCGTTGCTCGCCCTGGCGGCGGCCTGTGCGGCGCTGGCCGGCTGGTTGGCCGGGCGCCTGCGCTGGGCCGAGCTGGGCCTGGCCAGCCTGCTGCTGGTGCCGGCAGCCTGGGCCATCCTGGCGAGCGCGGCGCATGCGCTGTACCAGCCGGCTGCCGCCTGGGGCTGGCTGGGCTGGCTGGCGGTCGGCGTGGTGCATATGCGCAACCTGCGTCAGCTGGCCACGCAATTGCCGGGTGGCGCGTGCAGTGCTGCGCATGTGCTGGGTCTGTGGTTGCTGTTGCTGGTGCCGTCGCTGCAGCTGCGCTACCTGCTGATGCAGTTGGCCGAACAATACAACGCCTGGCGCTGGCTGGGCTGGGCGCTGCTACCGAGCCTCTACCTGCTGTGGGTGGCCCGTGCCTCGCGCCTGCCCTGGCCGCTGGCCAGCTATCCCCGCGAGTATCGCCTGTGGGCGGCGGCGCCGCTGGCCGGGTTGTTGCTGGTGTGGTTCTGGCTGGCCAATGCCTTCAGCGCCGGTAATGCCGATCCTCTGCCGTACCTGCCGCTGCTCAATCCTCTGGAACTGGGCCTGTTGCTGGCGCTGAGTGGTGCGGCGCTGTGGGCCTGGCGGGCCGGGCAGGCATGGAACTGGCCGGCGGCCCTGTACCGCCAGGGTGTGCAGGGCGTGCTGGGGCTGTCGCTGTTCGCCCTGGCCACGGCCATGGTGTTTCGCAGTGCCCATCACTGGGGGGATGTGCCGTACGCCCAGCCGGAATTGTTGCGCTCGATGCTGGTTCAGGCCGGGCTGTCGCTGGTGTGGACCAGCATTGCGCTGGGCCTGATGATTGCCGGTCACCTGCGCGTGCGCCGGCAGTGGTGGCTGTTGGGCGGGCTGCTGATTGGCGTGGTGGTGGCCAAGTTGTTCTTTGTCGAGCTGGGCAACCGCGGTGGCCTGGAGCGTATCGTGTCGTTTATCGGGGTTGGCGTCCTGCTGCTGGTGGTGGGCTACTTTGCCCCGCTGCCGCCGCGCCAGGATGCGGCCCCTGCGCAAGGAGTACAGGGATGAAGCTGTCGTTTGCCATCATGTTCGGGCTGTGTGCCAGTCTGTTGCAGGTTCAGGCCCGGGCCGAGGCCCCGGAAGATTATCGCTACCGGCTGCCGCTGACCCTGCAGGGCGATGGCCCCTGGTATCGCCTGACGCTGCCCTTTGCCGTGCAGCAGGCGGCCAGTCATGACGATCTGCGCGACCTGCGGGTCTTCAACGCGGCTGGCGAGCCGTTGGCCTTCAGCCTGCAGCACAGCAGTGGTCAGCAGGCCGAGCAGCGCAGCAGCCGCAGCGTGCCGCTGTTCGCCTTGCAGGGTCCGGCGCAGCAGGCGGCCAGCGCGGCGCGGATTCGCGTGCAGCGCGCCACGGACGGTACCCTGGTGGAGCTGCTCGACAGTCCGGCGCACGCTGAGTCCGAGGTGCTGCGCGGCTGGTTGCTGGATGTCAGCGCTATCGAGCAACCGCTGATCGAGCTGGAACTGGACTGGCAGGCCGAGGATGGCTTCCAGCGTTTCAGCATCGAGGCCAGCGACGATTTGCAACACTGGCGCGCGCTGAGCGAAGGGCAGCTGGTTCGCCTGACGACGGCGGGTGAGCGTATCGAGCAGCGCCACGTGCGCTTGCCGGGGCAGCGTGCCCGCTACCTGCGTCTGCTCTGGCGGGATGCCCCGGCAGTGCCGTTGAGCAATGCCGTGGTGCACAGCGCCACTGCCGAGTGGCGCGCCGCCGAGCTGGCCTGGTCCGACGTACTGACGGGACAACGCCTGGACTCCGGGGAGTACCACTGGGAGTTGCCGCGCGCCCTGCCGGTCAGCCGCCTGCGTCTGGCTCTGGAACAGCCGAACATGCTCCTGCCGTTGCGCGTGCAGAGCCGCCGCGAGGGCCAGCCGCACTGGCAGGGGCTGGCGGCCGGGGTGTTGTACCGCGTGCCGGGCGAGCAGGCGGAAAGTCGCAACGACGAGCTGGCCTTGCCGGGGCGCAGCGTGCAGCAACTGCGTCTGCACATCGATGCGCGTGGCGGTGGTCTGGGCAACCAGCCGGCGCAGTTGCAGCTGGCTTTGCCGGGGCGCGAGCTGTTGTTCCTGGTACGCGGTGCAGGGCCTTACCAGCTGGCGCTGGGCCAGGCGCAGGCCGAGCCGGCCAGCCTGCCGCTGAGTACGCTGCTCGGCGGGCGCAGCCAGCCACTGGCGGCGCAGACGGGCGAGGCGCGCTTGACCGACATGCCGCAGCACCTTGCCGAAGTGGCCAGCGAACAGGCCAGCGAGCGTCTGGGTGGCGCGGGGCAACGCCTGGCGCTGTGGATCATACTGCTGCTCGGGGTGGCCCTGCTGGGTGGCATGGCCTGGAGTCTGCTACGTGACAAGGGGCGTACGCCGGGGCCGCCAAGCGCCTGAAGCGCGTCGGTCGCCGGCAGAGGCGGCCGGCGGCATTCCGGGTTAAACTGCCGCGGTTTTTTCATTCCCTGGAGCCTTCCATGTCGCGCGTCACCCTCAGCCGCTATCTGATCGAGCAGACCCGCAGCCACCATACCCCGGCTGATCTGCGTTTCCTTATCGAAGTCGTGGCGCGGGCCTGCAAGGCGATCAGCCATCAGGTCTCCAAGGGGGCGCTGGGTGGCGTGCTGGGTAGCCTGGACAGCGAGAACGTGCAGGGTGAGGTACAGAAGAAGCTCGACGTGATCTCCAACGAGATCCTCCTCGAAGCCAACGAGTGGGGCGGCCACCTGGCCGGTATGGCGTCCGAGGAAATGGACAACGCCTACCAGATTCCCGGCAAGTATCCGAAGGGTGCCTACCTGCTGGTCTTCGATCCGCTGGACGGCTCCAGCAACATCGACGTCAACGTCTCGGTGGGCACCATCTTCTCGGTGCTGCGCTGCCCGGACCGTAACGGCGAGACGGGTGATCTTGGCGAGGAGGCTTTCCTCCAGCCGGGCACCGAGCAGGTGGCCGCCGGTTATGCCATCTACGGCCCGCAGACCATGCTGATGCTGACCCTCGGTGACGGCGTCAAGGGCTTCACCCTGGATCGCGAGCTGGGCAGTTTCGTGCTGACCCACGACAACATCCGTGTGCCGGAGTCGACCAAGGAATTCGCCATCAACATGTCCAACCAGCGCCACTGGGAGGCGCCGGTGCAGCGCTATGTCGATGAGTTGCTGGCCGGTGAGACCGGTCCGCTGGGCAAGAACTACAACATGCGCTGGATCGCCTCGATGGTCGCCGATGTGCACCGTATCCTCACCCGCGGCGGTATCTTCATGTACCCGCGTGATGCCCGTGAGCCGGAAAAGCCCGGCAAGCTGCGCCTGATGTATGAGGCCAACCCGATGTCGATGATCATCGAGCAGGCCGGTGGTGCTGCCACCAACGGTACGCAGCGTATTCTCGACATCCAGCCAACCTCGCTGCACCAGCGGGTGGCGGTGTTCCTTGGTTCCAAGGAAGAAGTGCTGCGCATCAGCGCCTACCATCGCGGCTGATAATAGCGGCTGACCTGACGCTCACCCATTTGGGGGAGCGTCAGCTTGCTCGGGCTCTTTTAGGCTTCGTGGCTCTTATAAAAACAAGAACCCGGAGTGCTCATGTTCAAGCCTTACAAAGCCCTGGTCGCCGCCATCGCCCTAGCTAGTTTGCCCCTTACCAGCTCGGCAATGCCCTACTCGCAGTTCATCGTTTTTGGTGACTCATTGAGTGATAGTGGGCAGTTTCCGGATTTCGGCAGTCCCCTTTTGGCTGGTAATCCTACAGGTGGGAACCGGTTTACCAACCGCACAGGCCCCAACTATCTGGCGAACAATACCGAGTACTTTGACTTGGTTGTCACGCAACGCTTGGCCGCCCAGCTTGGCTTGCAAGCCTTTGCCTCTACACCTGCATTGCCTCAGGTACTGACAGGTAATCCTGACGGTACCAACTACGCCGTAGGTGGTTACCGAACCGAGCAGGTGCTGGCCTCGATTACTACAACCTCTGAAACGATTGTTCCGGTGGGACAGGTAGGTGCTGGAACAGTCTTGCGAACGCGGCAGGGCTACCTGGCGCAGTTTGGTAGCGCCGATCCCAATGCGCTGTATTACATCAATGGCGGCGGCAACGATGTGCTGCAGTCAGTCGTAATTGACCAAGCGAGCGCCGCCACGGCGGCTGCCAATTTGGTTACAGGCGTTGCAGCACTGCAGGCGGCCGGTGCACGCACCATCATCGTTTCTGATCTTCCAGATGTGGGCATGACTCCGGCGGGGTTTGCCAGTGGTAGTCGAGCGGCCTGGTCGACGGCATCCGGGCTGTTTAATGACGAGTTGGGTCGTCAGTTGGCTGCATTGGGCGGTAATGTCATTCGCTTGAATTTCCGCGGACTGCTGTCTGAAGTGCAAGGCGATCTGGCGACGTTTGGTTTTGATCCCCTAGTGGTACAAACCGATGTTTGTTTCAGTGGATCCAGCTGCTTGGCCGATCCTACTTGGGGAATTAGTGGAGTAACGCCCAACCCTAACCGTCTCATGTTCAATGACGGTGTTCACCCAACAGGTGCTGTGCAGCAGATCAGTGCGGACTATATCTATTCGATCATCTCCGCACCCTGGGAAGTCAGCCTGCTGCCGGAAATGGCGCTGTCCAGTCTCATCAGTCATCAGCAACAATTGCATAGTCAGTTGCAGGATCAGTGGCAGACGAGCGGTCAATGGCGCAGCTTCGTGAGTGCTAACGGTATGCGTCGTGAATTCGAACGTAATGCTGGTGTAGCGGCCGGTGACAGTGATGGCTTGGGGTTGACCCTGGGTAGCAGCTACCGACTGACTGACCAGTGGCGTGTTGGCCTTGCTCTCGGGCTGCAGTCGCAGCAACTGGAAACAGATAGCAAGTCCGAGTATGACCTGCGCAGTTATTTGCTGAGTGGTTTCGCTCAGTTCCGGCAGGATCGTCTGTGGGCCAATGGCAGCGTTAGTGTTGGCCATCTCGACTATCAGAACCTTGAGCGGCAGTTCGCCTTGGGCATCGCCAAACGCAGCGAGAAAGGCGATAGCGATGGCAAACTCTATGCCTTGTCTGCGCGCATTGGTTACGACTTGGCCAATGAAGGTACTGGTTGGCAGGTGAGTCCGTTTATCAGCGCCGATTACGCGCGTATTGATGTGGAGGGCTACCGTGAAAGTGGCAACCGCTCAACGGCGTTGAACTTTGCTGATCAGCAGCGTGACAGCCAGCGTCTGGGGCTAGGTTTGCAATTGAGTCGACAAATCACGCCAAGTACCCAGTTGTTTGCCGAAGTGTCCCGTGAACGCGAATTTAAGGATGATCCTCAGCAGCTGCGCATGGGCCTGAATAGCGTGGCCAACAACAGCTTCGAACTGCAGGGTTACATGCCGCAAAATGGGCAAACCCTGGGCAGTCTGGGTGTTAGCCATCGCCTGGGCAACGAGCTGGCGCTGTCGGCTAGCTACCACTTCCGCGGTACTGAGGACCGCCAGCACGGCCTCAACCTGGCGCTCAGCTGGGACTGGTAAGGCATACGGCCTGACTGAAAACGGGGTAGCCTAGCTGCCCCGTTTTGCTTTCCCGGAGAATTAACCATGCGCCGTTCCCTGCTCGCCGTCGCTGCCTTACTGCTGGCCGGCTGCAATCCGCTGACCCAGGATAACTACCAGCAACTTAAGCCGGGCATGCCGCGTGCCGAGGTGGAGCAACTGCTGGGCAGCCCGCGCGAGTGCAGTGGTGCGCTGGGTATGAGTAGCTGTCGCTGGGGTGACGAACAGCGCTACATCAGCGTGCAATATGCCGCCGACAAGGTCGTGCTGTTTTCCGCCAGGGGGCTCAAGTAGCGGCGACTATTCCCAGTGCAGGCGTGCCAGCTGCCAGCGCCCGTCTTCGTACCACCACTCCAGCTCGACCTGATAAAGGCGCGCGCTGTCCGGCAGCAGGCCTTCGGCACCGCTGAGCGCGACATCGGCGCGGGTATGCCCGCGCGTGCTGTAGGTCGGGTCGAGGCGGCTCTGGCGCAGGGGTGCCAGCACGGCAATCTGCCGGTGGCGCAGGAACACCAAGCGCATGGTTTGCTGGGCCCATTGGCGGTCTTGGCCGGCATGTGTCTGGAACTCATCATGCAGCTGCTGCAGCACGGCCTGGGTACGGCGTTGTTGCAGGTTGTCCTGCAACTGCGTGACGGCCTCTTCCAGTTGCGCCAGGCGATCATCTTGCCCGCAGCCGCCGAGCAGCCAGGTTAGACAGAGCAGCATGGCCAGGCTGGCATGACGTATCAGTGACCTGTGCAAAGGTAGTTTCCCCGTTATCATGGCGGTCAGCGTATTTGCCGTGAGTCGGCACTTGCCTGGCGTGCCGCCAGGCCTATCAGGAGTAGACCATGCAGAGCCTGTATCCGGAAATCAAACCCTATGCGCGTCATGCCCTGGCCGTGCAGGAGCCGCATGTCCTGTATGTGGACGAGAGTGGTTCGGCCGATGGCCTGCCGGTGCTGTTCGTGCATGGTGGTCCGGGCGCCGGTTGCGATGCCCTGAGCCGGCGCTTCTTCGACCCGGCGCTGTACCGTATCGTGACCTTTGACCAGCGTGGTTGTGGCCGTTCGACCCCGCATGCCTGCCTGGAGCACAACGACACCTGGGCACTGGTCGAGGACATGGAGCATATTCGCCAGCAACTGGGCATCGAGTGCTGGGTGCTGTTCGGCGGCTCCTGGGGTTCGACGCTCAGTCTGGCCTATGCGCAGCGCCACCCCGAGCGGGTGCAGGCGCTGATCCTGCGCGGTATCTTCCTCTGCCGACCAGAGGACTTCCGCTGGTTCTACCAGGAAGGTGCCAGCCGCCTGTTCCCCGATTACTGGCAGGATTACCTGGCGGTGATTCCGCCCGCCGAGCGCGGTGACCTGATGCAGGCCTACTACAAGCGCCTGACCGGCAGCGATGAAATTGCCCAGATGCAGGCGGCCAAGGCCTGGTCCTGCTGGGAAGGGCGTACCGCCAGCCTGCGCCCCAATCCGCAACTGGTCGAACGCTTCCATGAGCGCGCCCTGTCGATTGCCCGCATCGAGTGCCATTACTTCGTCAACCAGGCCTTCCTCGAGCCGGACCAGCTACTCCGCGACATGCCGCGGATTGCCCACCTGCCGGGGATCATCGTGCATGGCCGCTATGATGCGGTGTGCCCGCTGGATAACGCCTGGGCGCTGCACCAGGCCTGGCCGGGCAGCGA
This sequence comes from Pseudomonas fluvialis, assembly GCF_002835605.1. Classification (NCBI taxonomy): domain Bacteria; kingdom Pseudomonadati; phylum Pseudomonadota; class Gammaproteobacteria; order Pseudomonadales; family Pseudomonadaceae; genus Pseudomonas; species Pseudomonas fluvialis. The sequence continues at coordinate 85,832 of NZ_PIYS01000008.1, forward strand.
GCTGCAGATCATCCGCGATGCCGGTCACGCGGCCTCCGAGCCGGGTATCGCCGATGCCCTGGTACGCGCGGCCGACAGCCTGGCGCGACGCCTGCTCGACCTGCCGCTGGAGGATGCATGAGGGCGCTGATCCAGCGCGTCCGCGAAGCGCGCGTGGAGGTAGACGGTGCCTGCGTTGGGGAAATCGGCCAGGGTTTGCTGGCGCTGGTCGGCGTACAGCCGGCGGATGATGCGGCCAGCGTGCAACGCCTGTTGCAGCGCCTGCTCAACTACCGGGTGTTCAGTGATGCCGACGGCAAGATGAACCTGTCGCTGCGCGATGTGCAGGGCGGCCTGTTGCTGGTTTCACAATTTACCCTGGCGGCCGATACGCGCAGCGGCTTGCGCCCGAGCTTTTCCACGGCGGCGCCGCCGGCGCAGGGCCGGGAACTGTTCGAGCTGTTGCTGAGCGAAGCGCGTGCGCAGCACGTGCCGGTGGCCAGTGGCCGCTTTGGGGCAGACATGCAGGTGCAGCTGATCAACGATGGGCCGGTGACCTTCCTGCTCGAGGTCTAGCGGGTATTCCGTGGCGAAGCGATCGGGATTGATCGTTGCTCAGAACAGGCGGGCCAGCAGGGCCGGAACAGCCGTTTCCACGCGCAGGATGCGCGGGCCAAGCTGCACGGCCTGCAGGCCGGCCTGTTCCAGTAGCGCGACTTCGTAGGGGATCCAGCCGCCTTCCGGGCCGATGGCCAGGGTGACCGGGCCGCTCACCGCGCGCGGGCAGGCCGGGTAGTCGCCCGGATGGCCAAGCAGGCCCAGAGTGCCGGCGGCCAGTCCGGGCAGGCGGTCTTCGACAAAGGGCTTGAAGCGCTGTTCGATGTGCACCTCAGGTAGCAGGGTATCGCGTGCCTGTTCCAGGCCGAGCAGCAACTGCTCGCGAATCGCCTGCGCGTCGAGGAAGGGGGTTTGCCAGAAACTCTTTTCCACGCGGTAACTGTTCAGCAGTACCAGGCGCGGCACGCCCATGGCCGCAATGGTCTGCAGGGTGCGCTTGAGCATCTTCGGGCGGGGCAGGGCCAGCACCAGCGTTACCGGCAGCTTGGCGGGTGGCGGCTGATCCAGCGCCACGCGCAGTTCGGCCTGCTGAGCGTCCAGTTGCAGCAGTTGGCCCTGGCCCATCAGCCCACCGATCCGGCCGACCCGCAGCATGCTGCCGACCTCGGCGCGATGCACTTCGCGCAGATGCTGCAGACGCCGGCCCTGCAGGCGTACATGGCAGGCATCGAGAAAGTCGGCGTCTTCCAGTAGCAGCAGGTTCACGACTGCGCTGCAGGCGGCTGGTCGCTGGGCTCGCTATCCTCAGGCGGACGCTTGCTGACCAGGCGGCCGAAGATCAGTCCGGCTTCGAACAGCAGCCACATGGGGATGGCCAGCAAGGCCTGGGAAAATACATCCGGGGGGGTCAGGAACATGCCGACCACGAAGCAGCCAACGATCACATAGGGACGGCTCTTGACCAGGGTTTCCACGCTGACGATACCGGCCCAGATCAGCAGGAAGGTGGCGATGGGGATCTCGAAGGCTACGCCGAAGGCGAAGAACAGGGTCAGGACGAAGTCCAGGTACTGGCCGATATCGGTCATCATGGCCACGCCGTCGGGGGTCACGCTGGCGAAGAAGCCGAACATGATGGGGAACACCACGAAATAGGCGAAGGCCATGCCGGCGTAGAACAGCAGGATGCTGGAGATCAGCAGGGGAACGGCGATGCGTTTCTCGTGCTGGTACAGCCCCGGTGCGATGAAGCCCCAGATCTGCTGGAGCACCACCGGCATGGCGAGGAACAGCGAGATCACCAGGGTCAGCTTGAACGGAGTGAGGAACGGCGAGGCAACGCCGGTGGCGATCATCGTCGCGCCTTCCGGCAGGTAAGCGCGTAGCGGTGCGGCAACCAGTGCGTAGATGTCCTGCGCGAAGTAGAACAGGCCGATGAAGATCAGCAGCACCGCGACCACGCAGCGCAGCAGACGATCACGCAGCTCGCTGAGGTGGGCAACCAGCGGCATTTCCTGGTCGGAGGTCAGCTTTTCGGTCATGGCGGCGTGCTCTTGTCCGGGGCCGGCGGCGCATCGGCCGCGCTCTTGCTCGCGGCGCTGCTGCCCGGCGCGGGCGGCAGTACGCTTTGCGACAGTTCGCGTTCCATTTCCAGGATGCGTTCGTTATGCAGTTGCCGGCGAATTTCGTCGGCGCCGATCTCGCGCTCCACTTCGGCCTTGAGATTGCTGAAGCTACGCTTGAGGCGCCCGATCCACAGGCCGGCCATGCGTGCGGCCACCGGCAGGCGCTCCGGACCGAGCACCAGCAGGGCCACCAGGCCGACTACCAGTAGTTCGGCAAATCCGACATCGAACATGGCGTGGCGCCCTTAGTCTTTCTTGGCCGGTTCTTCGACCTTGCGTGCTTCGCCCTGCAGGGTTTGCCCGGCCTTGTCTTCCACCGCCGGCTTGTCTTCTTCGGTGTTCATCGACTTGCGGAAGCCCTTGATGGCGTCACCCAGGTCGGAGCCAAGGCTTTTCAGGCGCTTGGTGCCGAACAGCATGATGACGATGAGCAGGATGATGAGTAGTTGCCAGATACTGATGCCGCCGAGACCCATGGGGATATCTCCGTGAGGTAGGGTGTATTCAGGAAGGTTGCCGGGCGGCTTTTTCCGCGTGCCCGGATAGGCCGAAACGGCGCTCCAGTTCGTCGAGCACCGCCTGCGGGTGCTGGCCCAGTGCGGCCAGCATGACCAGGCTGTGGAACCACAGGTCGGCGGTTTCGTAGATCAGCTCGCTGCAATCGCCGCTGAGCGCGGCATCCTTGGCGGCCAGGATGGTTTCCACCGATTCCTCGCCGACCTTTTCGAGAATCTTGTTGAGACCCTTGTGGTACAGACTGGCCACATAGGAGCTGTCGGCAGCGGCGCCCTTGCGGGCTTCCAGTACATCGGCCAGGCGGCTGAGGGTGTCACTCATGGGTATGTCCTGCGTGATAGATGGCCTGCGGGTCCTTGAGCACCGGGTCTACGGCCACCCAGGCACCGTCGCGCAGAACCTTGTAGAAACAGCTCTGTCGGCCGGTGTGGCAGGCGATGCCGCCCAGTTGCTCGACCTGCATGATGATCACGTCGGCATCGCAGTCCAGGCGTAGTTCGTGAAGTTTCTGCACGTGGCCGGAGTCCTCGCCCTTGCGCCACAGTTTGCCACGCGAGCGCGACCAGTAGATGGCGCGTTGCTCGGCCACGGTCAGGGCCAGGGCCTCGCGGTTCATCCAGGCCAGCATGAGGATGCGGCCGCTCTGATAGTCCTGGGCAATGGCCGGGATCAGGCCGTCGCTGTTCCAGTTGATGTCGTCGAGCCAGTCGCTCATGGGCTATTCCGTGGCTGGGTCAAGGTCGGGGTAGTCTGCCAGTCTGTGCGCGGGCTGGCTATCGGCGCAGCAGCAGCCACAGGCCGCCGCCCAGCATCAGCCAGGCCGGCCAGGCGGCCATGCTCAGTAGCAGGCCCTGGCTGGCGGCGCCCAGCAGGAGGGCCGCGCCGATCAGGCGGCCCGGCCAGCTGGCGCGAAGCGGCGCGACGGGCTGCGGGTGGTTGAGACGATCCAGGGTCTGCCGGGCCATCTGGGACAGTTGCGGTACTTGTTCGGCCTGGTTCTGCAGGTTGCGCAGCAGTTGCAGCGGGCTGATGCGCTCGCGCATCCAGCGTTCGAGGAATGGCTGTGCGGTGCTCCACAGGTCGAGGTCCGGGTACAGCTGGCGGCCCAGCCCTTCGATATTCAGCAGGGTCTTCTGCAGCAGTACCAGCTGTGGCTGCACTTCCATATTGAAGCGCCGGGCGGTCTGGAACAGGCGCAGCAACAGCTGGCCGAAGGAAATGTCTTTCAGCGGGCGTTCGAAGATCGGTTCGCAGACGGTACGAATGGCCGCTTCGAACTCGTTGACGCGGGTGTGCGCCGGCACCCAGCCGGAATCGATGTGCAGCTGTGCGACTTTACGGTAGTCGCGCTTGAAGAAGGCCAGCAGGTTGCGCGCCAGATAGTCCTGGTCCTCGGCGGTGAGGCTGCCGACGATGCCGCAGTCGATGGCGATGTACTGCGGCTCCCAGGGGGTGCGGGTGCTGACGAAGATGTTGCCGGGGTGCATGTCGGCATGGAAGAAGCTGTCGCGAAACACCTGGGTGAAGAAGATTTCCACGCCGCGTTCGGCAAGTTTCTTCATGTCGGTGCGTTGTGCGGCCAAGGCGTTCAGGTCGGTGACCGGGATGCCGTAGATGCGCTCCATCACCAGCACCTTGTGGCGGCACAGCGGCCAGTGAATCTGCGGTACGTAAATCAGCGGCGAGGCTTCGAAATTGCGCCGTAGCTGGCTGGCATTGGCGGCTTCGCGGAGCAGGTCGAGTTCGTCGTAGATGGTCTTCTCATAATCTTCGACTACCTCCATCGGGCGCAGGCGGCGGGCATCGGCGGACAGCCGCTCGGCGCTGCGGGCGAGCAGGAACAGCCAGGCCAGGTCCTGGCGGATGATCGGCTTGAGGCCGGGGCGGATCACCTTGACCACCACTTCCTCGCCGCTTTTCAGTTGTGCGGCGTGCACCTGGGCCACCGAGGCGGAGGCCAGCGGTTGCTCGTCGAAACGGGCGAACAGTTGCGAAACCGGCGCGCCGAGCTGCTGTTCGATACGTGCGATGGCCTGGGCCGGCGGGAAGGGCGGAACCTGGTCCTGCAGGCGTGCCAGCTCGTCGGCGATATCCAGCGGCAGCAGGTCGCGGCGGGTGGAGAGCAGTTGGCCGAACTTGATGAAGATCGGCCCGAGGTCCTCCAGCGCCAGACGCAGGCGTTCGCCACGGCTCAGCGCCAGGGGCTTGCGCGGCAGCCAGCGCCACGGCAGCAGGGCGCCGAGCAGGCGCAGTGGCCAAGGCAGCGGCAAGGCCAGCAACAGGTCGTCGAGGCGGTAGCGGATCACTACACGGAGGATGCGCAGCAGGCGGCGGGTGGCAAGCAGCTTCATGCGTCGGGCTTGGCTCGTTGGGCGAGACGCTGCAGGCGCGCCTCCAGGCGGTCGAGGGCCAGGTTGAGCTGGTCCAGTTCGGTAAAGCGCGCTTCAGCCTCGCGGCGGCCGACCAGGGTGCGGGTTTCTTCGGCCAGGTAGTCGGCGAACATCTGCTGCAGGCGTCCGGCGCCCTGTTTCATCCAGCTGGCGCGGCTCTGCACATGGCCGGCGAGCAGCGGGCCGGCCACCGGGCCGAGCCAGCGGGCCAGTTCGTACTGCCAGTCCAGCTCCAGGTCCTGGAGAATGGCCGCCAGCTCCAGCAGCACGCCGCTATCGCCCTGCAGGGTCAGCTGGTCGCTGTGCAGCAGGCTGGTCTTGTCGTCGGCCAGCGCCAGGCGCAGCAACGCGGCAGCCGTGCCCTGCAGTCGGCAGTCGGCCTCGGCTTCCCAGTGTGTGGCCAGTTGCAGGCCGTCGGCGCCGGGGAGCAGGTACAGCTGGATGGCCGGTGCGCTGCACTGCACGGCAATCACCCGGCCGTTCAGGCGGGCCAGGCGTGGCAGTGCGGTGCTGTCCATGGCCAGCAGCCGGTTCAGGCCGAGTTCGACCCCGGCATACAGCCCGCTGAGCAGCATCAGGGCTTGATACCGCGGTGCAGGGCGACGATGCCGCCGGTCATGTTGTGGTAGCTAACGCGCTCGAAGCCGGCCTCGGCCATCATCGCCTTGAGGGTTTCCTGATCCGGGTGCATGCGGATCGACTCGGCCAGGTAGCGGTAGCTGTCGGCGTCGTTGGTGATCAGCTTGCCGGCCAGCGGCATGAACCGGAACGAATAGGTGTCGTAGAACTTCGACAGCAGTTCGCTGGACGGTTTGGAGAATTCCAAGACCAGCAGGCGGCCGCCCGGCTTGAGCACGCGCAGCATGGAGCGCAGGGCGTCGTCCTTGTGCGTCACGTTGCGCAGGCCGAAGGCGATGGTCACCACATCGAAATGATTGTCCGGGAACGGCAGTTTCTCGGCATCGGCCTGTACGAAACAGACGTTGCCGGCGACGCCCTTGTCGAGCAGGCGGTCGCGGCCCACCTTGAGCATCGAATCATTGATATCGGCCAGCACCACTTCACCGCTGGGGCCGACCAGGCTGGCGAACTTGCGGGTCAGGTCGCCGGTGCCACCGGCAATATCCAGTACCCGGTTGCCCGGGCGTACGCCGGACAGTTCGATGGTGAAACGCTTCCACAGGCGGTGCATGCCACCGGACAGTACGTCGTTCATCAGGTCGTACTTGCTGGCGACCGAGTGAAAGACTTCCGCGACCTTCTGCGCCTTCTGGCTTTCCGGCACGCTCTGGAAACCGAAGTGGGTGGTGGGTTCCTGCTCTGTGGCCTTGCGTGCGTCGCTCATCTTGCTCTCACCTGGGAAAGTTCGCCGGGCATTCTAACACCCCACTTGGCGCCTTTGTCTGCGCGGCTGTCCAGCGGATGCCGGGCGAGCGTGCGGCTGGTAGAGTTGTGTGACGACATGCCGCACCCCCGGAGCCAGCCGGTGCGGCAGACTTTCCACCGCATGTATTAAGGAGCGGCGATGTCCCGTATCAGTGTTGCACGCCATCACACCCTGGGCCTGGAACAGGCGCGCGGCAAGGCGCAGGCGCTCGCCGAGCGTCTGGCCAGCCAGTACCAGGTTAAATACCGCTGGGTCGGTGACACCCTGGAGTTCAAGCGCAGCGGTGCCGACGGGCAGATCGCGGTGAGCGCCGATCAGGTCAGCGTGCAGCTCAAGCTGGGCCTGTTGCTCTCCGCGCTGGGTGGCACCATTCAGCGTGAAATCGAAGAGGTGCTGGATCGCGAGTTGTGCTGAGCTTCGGGCGACCTTGCACTCTAGGGTGTGATTTCTAATTTTCCTCGCTACCTTGGCCCCAAGCCTGTGAAAGGCGATGACTCCACTTCATCACGTATGCGAGGTGCAACATGAGCAAGGTTGCCGTCAAGAAAGACACTGCTGAACAAGACAAGGCTGGCGCGCTGGCTGACGTAAAAGCCTATGCGCGGAAAATCTGGCTGGCGGGCCTGGGCGCTTACGCCAAGGCAGGCCAGGAAGGCGTCGAGTACTTCAAGGACCTGGTCAAGGCCGGCGAAGGCGTCGAGAAGAAAGGCAAGAAGCTGGTTGACCAGCAGGTCGACGCGGCCAACAGCCAGATCGATGCAGTGAAAAACAGCGTCGCCGAAGCCAAGGGCAAGGTGGAAGGTCGTTTCGAGCAGATCGAGCAGGCTTTCGACAAGCGCGTGGCCAGCGGCCTGAACCGCCTGGGCATTCCGTCGCGCCAGGACATCGATGCACTGTCTGCTAGGCTTGATGCGCTGAACGCGCTGCTTGAGCAAGCGGCTAAGAACAAGTAAGGAGAACGAATATGGCTGGCAAGAAGAAAGTCGAGAAAGTGGAAAAGGACAGCAGCTCCTGGGTTGGCGAGATCGAAAAATACTCGCGGCAGATCTGGCTGGCTGGCCTGGGTGCCTACTCCAAGGTGAGCAAGGACGGCAGCAAGCTGTTCGACACCCTGGTCGAAGACGGCCACAAGGCTGAAAAACTGGCCAAGAAGGAAGTCGAGAAGCAGGTTGGCGTGGTCAAGCACAGCGTCGATGCCGCCAAGTCCAAGGTGGAAGAGGTCAAGGACAAGGCCCTGGGCAAGTGGAGCGAGCTGGAAGAGGCCTTCGACAAGCGCCTGAACAGCGCGATTGCCCGCCTGGGTGTGCCCAGCCGCAACGAAGTGAAGGCACTGCAGAACAAGGTTGATACCTTGACTGCCCAGCTGGAGAAACTCACTGGCCTGAAGGCCGAGTCGGCCAAGCCGGCCGTGCGCAAGGTGGCTGCCAAACCGGCTGCCAAAGCCGCTGCCAAGCCGGTAGCCGCCAAGCCTGCGGTGAAGAAGCCGGCCGCTGCCAAACCGGCCGCTGCCAAGCCCGCCGCGAAACCCGCTGCCAAGCCGGTAGCCGCCAAGCCGGCCGCCGCGCCGAGCGAGGCTCCGGTGGCCGCTCCGGCTGCCCCGGCTGCTACGCCGAGCAGCGCTTCCTAAGCGCGGCGCTCTCGACAAAAGCCCGGCCTTGTGCCTAATGCTGTTCACTTAAGCATTTGAGCCCTGACGGGGCTTCCCCGAAAATCCGATGTCAGGTTCCTGGCATCGGATTTTTTATGTCTCTGCAACAGCAACTGCTCGACTTAGGTGAACTGTTCAACTTCTCGGATCTGAGCACCTTCACCCAAAACATCCCGATCGAGTGGGTGGCATCCGCTCTGGACTTGTCCGCCCAGGCCACCATAAGGCGGCGGCGTCTGCCCAGCGATCAGGTGCTCTGGCTGGTGCTTGGCATGGCCTTGTTCCGTGACGAGCCGGTGCATGAGGTCGCACGACGCCTGAATATCTGTGCCCAGGGGCTGGCCTCTCACGACCTGCTGGCCCGAAGCGGTGTCACCGAGGCGCGTAAACGATTGGGTGCCGATCCGGTTGAGTGGCTGTTTCGTCAGACGGGTAACCAGTGGGGTTGCGAGCGCTATGAGGGCGATACCTGGCAGGGCCTGCAAGTATTGGCCGTGGATGGCGCACTCCTGCGCACCCCAGACACGCCTGAACTCCGAGAGCATTTCGGCTCCGGCAATACCTCCACCGAGCGCCAGACGCCGTTTCCCATGCTGCGACTGGTAGCCCTGATGAACGTGCGCTCGCACCTGATTCTGGATGCGCAGGTGAGTCCCTACCGGCGCAGTGAGATGCGCTTGGCCGATGAGTTTATGCAGCAGATTCCCAATCAGTCGGTGACGCTGTTCGATAAGGGCTTCTGGAGTGCCGACTTGCTGTTGCGCCTGGGCGCCGCAGGGGAAAGCCGGCACTGGCTGATTCCGGCCCGCCAAGGGCTGGTTGGCGAGGAAGTCGCTCGTTACGGCAAGGGCGATCGTTTGCTGCGCATGAAGGTGTCGGCACAGGCACGAAAGCGCAACCCCGACCTGCCGACGCACTGGGAGGTACGTGAAGTCAGCTACGCCGTGAAGGACAAGATCAAGACAGTGCTCACCTCGCTGCCTGCGGATACTTACAGCGCCAAGACCATCGCCAAGCTGTATCAGGAGCGCTGGGAGATCGAGCTGGGCTTCCGGGATATCAAAAGCTCTCTGCAGCAGAATGCGATGACCCTGCGCAGCAAGGTAACGGAGCTGGTCTACCAGGAGGTCTGGGGCTTGTTGTTGGCCTACAACATCATCCGCCGCGAAGCCGGTCAGGCAGCCGTCGCCTTCGGCCGCTCTCCGGGCGACATCCGCTTCAAACCAGTAGCTCAATACATCGCCGTGCAATTGATCGTGATGGCGGCGGCCAACCCGATTTCAGCAACAGGAACACGATTGTCGGAGCTGAGAGCAGGAATCGGTGGGCTGTTTCTGGATCACCGTCCAAGGCCATCAAGACCAAGGACGGTGAAGATCTCAAAGACCCGTTATCCAGTGGATCGAAAGGCTGCTCCGCTTAAGTGA
>NZ_PIYS01000009.1:0-12469 GCF_002835605.1 Pseudomonas fluvialis
TCACTTAAGCGGAGCAGCCTTTCGATCCACTGGATAACGGGTCTTTGAGATCTTCACCGTCCTTGGTCTTGATGGCCTTGGACGGTGATCCAGAAACAGCCCACCGATTCCTGCTCTCAGCTCCGACAATCGTGTTCCTGTTGCTGAAATCGGGTTGGCCGCCGCCATCACGATCAATTGCACGGCGATGTATTGAGCTACTGGTTTGAAGCGGATGTCGCCCGGAGAGCGGCCGAAGGCGACGGCTGCCTGACCGGCTTCGCGGCGGATGATGTTGTAGGCCAACAACAAGCCCCAGACCTCCTGGTAGACCAGCTCCGTTACCTTGCTGCGCAGGGTCATCGCATTCTGCTGCAGAGAGCTTTTGATATCCCGGAAGCCCAGCTCGATCTCCCAGCGCTCCTGATACAGCTTGGCGATGGTCTTGGCGCTGTAAGTATCCGCAGGCAGCGAGGTGAGCACTGTCTTGATCTTGTCCTTCACGGCGTAGCTGACTTCACGTACCTCCCAGTGCGTCGGCAGGTCGGGGTTGCGCTTTCGTGCCTGTGCCGACACCTTCATGCGCAGCAAACGATCGCCCTTGCCGTAACGAGCGACTTCCTCGCCAACCAGCCCTTGGCGGGCCGGAATCAGCCAGTGCCGGCTTTCCCCTGCGGCGCCCAGGCGCAACAGCAAGTCGGCACTCCAGAAGCCCTTATCGAACAGCGTCACCGACTGATTGGGAATCTGCTGCATAAACTCATCGGCCAAGCGCATCTCACTGCGCCGGTAGGGACTCACCTGCGCATCCAGAATCAGGTGCGAGCGCACGTTCATCAGGGCTACCAGTCGCAGCATGGGAAACGGCGTCTGGCGCTCGGTGGAGGTATTGCCGGAGCCGAAATGCTCTCGGAGTTCAGGCGTGTCTGGGGTGCGCAGGAGTGCGCCATCCACGGCCAATACTTGCAGGCCCTGCCAGGTATCGCCCTCATAGCGCTCGCAACCCCACTGGTTACCCGTCTGACGAAACAGCCACTCAACCGGATCGGCACCCAATCGTTTACGCGCCTCGGTGACACCGCTTCGGGCCAGCAGGTCGTGAGAGGCCAGCCCCTGGGCACAGATATTCAGGCGTCGTGCGACCTCATGCACCGGCTCGTCACGGAACAAGGCCATGCCAAGCACCAGCCAGAGCACCTGATCGCTGGGCAGACGCCGCCGCCTTATGGTGGCCTGGGCGGACAAGTCCAGAGCGGATGCCACCCACTCGATCGGGATGTTTTGGGTGAAGGTGCTCAGATCCGAGAAGTTGAACAGTTCACCTAAGTCGAGCAGTTGCTGTTGCAGAGACATAAAAAATCCGATGCCAGGGACCTGACATCGGATTTTCGGGGAAGCCCCGTCAGGGCTCAAATGCTTAAGTGAACAGCATTACGCCGCTATGGCGGGTTTGTTGTTTTTGCGCGGTGGGTTTTGTGCGCTGTGGGCAATGCGATGCGTTATGATCTTTGCCCTGGTCGCTGGCATTGCGTTGTTTGGGAGTCGGTATGCTGCGAAGCTTTTTATCGTGTGCGGGTGTCCTGTTTTTCTTGCTGGCGGGGCCTGCCTGGAGTGCTGGAAGCTGCGAACGTCTGGTAGCAACGGGTAATCCTGAGTATCCGCCATACCTGTGGCGCAATCCGGATAATCCGGCGCAGCTGATGGGCGCAAATGCCGAGCTGCTCAAGCGCATCGGTCGCGCTCTCGATATTGAAGTCGACGTTATCTACACCGGCTCCTGGGCGCGAGCTCAGGACGAGGCGCGTAGCGGGCGGGTAGATATGCTGGCCGGTGCCTTCGTGACGCAGGCGCGTGTTGAATATATGGACTACGTACACCCGCCGTTCCTGCATACCGACAGCGTGGTCTGGGTGCGGCGTGGCCAGGAGCTGTTCTACGCTGGCCGCCAGGATCTGCAGGGACTCAAGGGCGGTACCCTGGTCAATAACAGCTTTGGCGAGGATTTTGATCGATATGCTCAGCAGCACTTGAGTATTGAGGCCGTACCGAGTATTGCCCAGGCGATGCGCAAGCTGCTGCTCGGGCGTACCGACTATGTGCTGTATGAGCAGTACCCCGGCACGGCCATTGCGCAGAGTCTGGGGTTTGCCGAGGAGCTGGACGTGTTGCAGCCGGCCATTTCCAGTGAGGGCCTGCACTTCACGCTTTCACACAATTCGGCCTGCAATACCGCGCGCCTGCGCGGGCAGCTGGCACGCAGCCTGATGGAGTTGCGTGCCTCCGGTGTCGCCGAGCGCGTGCTGCAAGACAGCCTGGCGTTGTGGCAGTCCCAGCAGGTGCAGCAGGACTCGCTGTTGCTTGAATGAATCTGACTACGACGGGTGAACGACATGCGCATTGAAACAAAGGGGCTGCTCATGCTCGGCCTGTTGGCTTTGCTGTCGGGCTGCGCTCATGATCCGGCCCCCCTTGAGCAACTGCGCCTGAGCGAGCAAGCCTTGCAGCAGGCGTATGACGCGGGCGTGCCAGCCACTGCCCGCGCTCTGCAATTGGCTGAACAGAAGCTGGCGCGTGCGCGCAAGAACATGGCTGAAGAAGACTTCAAACGGGCGCGTGTCTTGGCTGAGCAGGCCGAGCTGGATGCGCGACTTGCGCAAGCGCAACAACTGTCGGTGCAGAGTGAGGCTGAACTGGACGTCCTGTTGCTGCAGTTGCAGCGCCTGCGCAAACAGCTGAGTGAGGTGAACTGATGCGTGTCCTGTTTTGCTCGATGGTGCTGCTGTTGGCCGGCTGTGCGAGTCCTCAGCATAGCGAGGAGGCTTTGGTGCCGGCCCGTGAGGCGTTCCAGCAGGTCAAAAGTGATCCGCAGGTTTTACAGTACGCGGCCAAGGATGTGCTGCGTGCCGGCGAGTCACTGGCGCGCGCCGAGCGCCTGGCAGGTTATTGGGGGAGTGCTGGCGATGTGCAGCATTTTGCCTATTTGAGCCAGGCTTACAGCGCTATTGCCCGCGAGCATACCCAGCAGGCCTTGAATCGCCAGCGTTTGCAGCGGTTGCAGGGTGAGCGCGAGCGACTGCAGTTGTCCTTGCGCGAGGCGCGCCTGCTCAGCGTCCAGCAGCATAGTCAGTGGCTTGAAGATCAGGTGCTTAGCCTGCAGACGGAAGGTGGTGAGCGCGGCCTGGTATTGAGTTTTGCCGATATGGCTTTCGATACGGGGCGTGCTGAGCTGAAGGCGGTGGCGAGTCGTACCTTGTTGAAGATTGTCCAGCTGCTGCAGCTCAATCCGGCGCGTGTCGTGAGGGTTGAAGGCTATAGTGACAGCCTGGGTAACAAGGCGCTGAATATGCAGTTGTCACAGCAGCGAGCGCAGGCGGTAGCTGATGCGCTGGTTGACTTGGGTATCCGCCGCGAGCGCGTCGAGGTCGTGGGTTACGGCGAGGCTTATCCGTTGAGCGAAAACGCTTCGGCACGCGGACGGGCACAAAATCGACGGGTTGAGGTGGTGTTCTCCGATGAGCGCGGACGCCTGCCACCTGCACGGCCCTGATGCTTATGCAGGTGGCGGGTTGCTTGCTTAGCGGTATTCGCAGAGGTAGGCGGTATCTACGGCAACCTGCAGCTGGAATTTGCTGTCAGCTGGCACATTGAACTGACTGCCAGCTGCAAAGGTTTGCCACTGCTCGCTACCGGGCAGTTTGACGGTCAGCGCGCCGCTGACTACATGCATGACTTCCGCTTGGCTGGTGCCGAATTCGTATTCGCCAGGGGCCATGACGCCAATGGTGGCAGGGCCTTCATGCTGAGTGAAGGCGATGGATTTGACTGTGCCGCCGAAATACTCGTTGACCTTGAACATCTGGCATCCTCTTGGGGGGTGAAAAAAGGAGCGCCAGTATGCCCAAGGCTCGCGTCAGCGTCACTAAGGCGTGCCCGTCTCGATATGGCCTGGTAGGCGGCAATAGTTGAGCAGGCGGGCGGTGTTGCGTGCATCGTCGAGTGCGCGGTGTTGTTGGCCGCAGAACTGTAGGCCGGCGTGTTGCAGGGCTCGCCTGAGGCCAACCTGTCTGCCTAGTCGCTGTTGTCTGGCATAGTGCTTTTTCAGATTGTGGTGCGGCAGATGCAGTAGGCTGCTTTGCGCATGCTCCTGGGAAGCTTGCAGATGCCACTGGCGGCGATCGTAGTCACCCCAGCTGCACCAGCCCAGTACTGTGCGCGTCTGGCTGGCCAGCCACTCGTCAAGCGCTTGGCTAGCCTGGGCAAAGCCTGCGGCGTTGTTCAGCTGATATTGTTCTATCTGCGTCAATTGTCTACAGAAGTCGGTCAGTTGCGGATGGCGAACGGGCCGTACGAAATGCTGCCACTGGCTGATTTCTTCGCCGCCGCAGGTTACCAGCACGGCACCAATCTCGATAATTTCCATCTCTTCCAGGGGCCAGCCACCCTCGTCGGTGGTGGCTTCCAGATCAATGACCAGCCAGGCGGGCATCGCTCGCTCCTTGCGTGCTACAGGATGAAAGCTGGCAGTATGCGGGCCTTTCGAGGGCCTGCAAAGGCTTGCTACTGTGCGCGCTGGTGCATTCAAGGAGTATGGATATGAACGTGGCATTCATTGGCTTGGGGGTGATGGGCTATCCCATGGCGGGGCATTTGCAGCGCCAGGGGCATCGCGTCAGGGTGTACAACCGCACACCGGCCAAGGCTTTGCAGTGGTCTGCGGAGTATGCCGGTGACTGTGCCGATACGCCGCGCCAGGCAGCGCAGGGTGCCGAGTTGGTGATGTGTTGCGTGGGTAATGATGAAGACTTGCGTCAAGTCTTGCTGGGCGAGCAGGGCGCTTTTTCCGGTATGTCGCCGGGATCCGTGCTGGTTGATCACACCACCGCTTCGGCTGACGTGGCGCGGGAGTTGGCGATACAGGCAGCCGAGCGTGAGTTGGGGTTCATTGATGCCCCGGTGTCAGGCGGTCAGGCGGGAGCAATCAATGGCCAGTTGACCGTCATGGTTGGCGGTGAAGCCTTGTGGTTCGCACGAGCTGAGCCGGTCATGGCCTGCTACGCACGGCGGGTGCAACACATGGGGCCGGTGGGTAGCGGGCAGTTGACCAAAATGGTCAACCAGATTTGCATCGGCGGCCTGCTTCAGGGACTGGCCGAAGCGCTGCATTTTGCACAATGTGCCGGGCTGGACGGCGAGGCAGCGATGGCTGTGATCAGCCAGGGGGCTGCGCAATCCTGGCAGTTGGAGAATCGGCACAAGACGATGCTGGAGGGGCGCTTCGATTTCGGTTTTGCCGTGGACTGGATGCGCAAGGATCTGGCTATTGTGCTTGATGAGGCGCGACGCAATGGCGCGCAGCTACCAGTCACTGCGCTGGTTGATCAGTTCTATGCCGATGTCCAGCGCCTGGGTGGAGGGCGCTGGGATACTTCCAGCCTGATTGCCCGCTTACATGCGCCCTTAGCTGCGGAAGATGAAATACACGGCACCCAGCAAGCATAGTCCGGCCCACAGGTAGTCCAGCTTGAGAGGTTGTTGCATATACAGCACGCTGAAGGGCACGAAAATCGCCAGGGTGATCACTTCCTGCATGATCTTCAGCTGGCCGACCGACAGCACGGTATAGCCGATACGGTTGGCGGGGACCATCAGCAGGTATTCAAATAGCGCGATCCCCCAACTGAGGAGAGCGGCAATCAACCAGGGCTTGCTGTTCAGTGTCTTCAGATGACCGTACCAGGCGAATGTCATGAAAACATTGGAGAGGCACAGCAGGGCAGCGGTTTGCATCCACACAGGCATGGTCGACGGCTCATTGGAAAATTGCTGCGCAGCCTAATCCTTGCTGTTGTTGCCGCCAAGGGGCTGTATTTACAGTGACGCCAGGCTGGTTAAAATGCCCGCCGACCGCTGCAAGGGCGGTCGTCCAGGCCGCTTGCGAGGTGTTCATGCAGTGTCGAGCCGGTTGCGGTGCCTGTTGCATCGCGCCTTCCATTTCATCGCCGATGCCCGGTATGCCTCAGGGCAAGCCTGCGGGGCAGCGTTGCCTACATCTTGCTGGCGACAACCGTTGCGCCTTGTTTGGCAAACCCGAACGACCAGCCGTCTGCCTGGACTTTGCCGCTGATCCACAGGTATGTGGAAGCTCTCGGGATGATGCGGTACGGATCCTCGGCTGGCTGGAAGAGGCGACTCAACCACTGGCTTCCTGAGTGGGCGCAGTATCCTGCTCCTGCGCGAACTGTCACAGAATCCGTCGCTGCATGCTGACTGCGTTTGACGGTCGGTCAGCTTTGTCTAGGGTCTCAGTGGCAACCCGGCTGTGGTTGCATTGACACTGTCTATTCAAAGGAACTGATCATGAAAAAAGCACTTGTAGCCTCCTTGTTGTTCTCTTGCCTGTCGTTCTCCAGCCTGGCTGTGCAGGCTGCGGAAAGCATGGCACCGACTGCGCTGCCTGCGGCCAGCCAGGCAGAAGTAGCCGGGTTGATTGACGTGAATAGCGCGGATGCGGCGACCTTGCAGCGTGAGTTGGTAGGTATTGGTGCGGTCAAGGCTCAGGCTATCGTCGATTACCGTCAGGCGCACGGAGCGTTTCAGTCGGTTGAAGAATTGCTTGAGGTCAAGGGGATCGGGGTAGCGACGCTGGAGAAGAATCGCGCTCGCTTGAGCGTTAGCCCCTGAAGGTGAGTGCGCGTCTGCAGAAAAGGGTCGGCCTGTGCCGGCCCTTTTTCCGTGATAAGGGGGTTGCACAAAGCACTGTATGGATATACAGTTATTTCCAGGCGATGCTCGTATACGAAGCGAGCTTAATCTAGCTGGAGAGGAGTGCAGACCATGTTGTTTGTTGAAACCCTGGTAGAAAACACCCTGGCTTTGGCCATTTTTGCAGGTGCTTTGCTGGGCCTGGCTCGTCTGGCCTACGGCGGAAAGTATTACTGAAACGTGCTGCAGGCGAAAAGCGTGGGGCAAAGGAAGGAGCGGCCGGGTGATATGCCGCGGGCAATAAAAAACCCGATCCTGAGATCGGGTTTGAATTTGGCTCCGCGACCTGGACTCGAACCAGGGACCCAATGATTAACAGTCATTTGCTCTACCGACTGAGCTATCGCGGAACAACGGTGCGTATCCTACTGATTGCTAAGGAGAAGTCAACACCTGTGAAGACCTCTCCGGGTTTTTCAGAGGACTTTTACGATGGCTTCGGTAACTGCGCGAATATTGCCGCTGTTCAGTGCTGCCACGCAGATGCGTCCCGTGCCCACGGCATAGATGCCGAACTCGCTTTTCAGGCGTTCTACTTGTTCTTGCGTCAGGCCGGAGTAGGAGAACATGCCGCGCTGGCGGGCCACAAAGGCGAAGTCGCGTTTGGCGCCGAGACTGGCCAGTTGTTCAACCATGGTTGTACGCATGTCGCGAATGCGCTCGCGCATCTCGGCCAATTCCTGCTCCCACATGGCACGTAGTTCCTTGCTGTTGAGTACATTGCCAACCACAGTGGCGCCGTGAGTGGGTGGGTTCGAGTAGTTGGTACGGATGACGCGCTTGACCTGGGAGAGCACGCGGGTGCTTTCTTCCTGGGAGTCGGTGACGATGGACAGGGCACCGACACGCTCGCCATACAGTGAGAAGGATTTGGAGAACGAGCTGGATACCAGGAAGTTCAGGCCGGATTCGGCGAACAGGCGCACAGCGAACGCATCTTCGTCGATGCCATCGCCAAAGCCCTGGTAGGCAATATCGAGAAAGGGTACGTGTTCGCGCTCGCGCAGAACCTCCAGTACGGCTTTCCAGTCATCCAGCTCGAGGTCGACGCCGGTCGGATTATGGCAGCAGGCGTGCAAGACGACGATGGAGCGTGCCGGCAGGGCGCGCAGGTCGTCGAGCATGCCTTGCCGATCGACGCCCTGGCTGGCGGCATCGTAATAACGGTAGTTGTGTACCGGGAAGCCGGCTGATTCAAACAGTGCGCGGTGATTCTCCCAGCTGGGGTTACTGATCGCCACGCAGGCCTCGGGGAGCAGGCGCTTGAGGAAGTCCGCGCCAATCTTCAGTGCGCCGGTACCGCCCAGTGACTGGGTAGTGATCACGCGGCCCGCCTGCAGCAGCGCGGCATCCTGGCCAAACAGCAGTTTCTGCACGGCACTGTCGTAGCTGGCGATGCCTTCGATCGGCAGGTAACCCCGCGGTGCATGCGCCTGGATCCGTGCCTGCTCGGCTGCCGCTACGGCGCGCAACAGTGGAATGCGGCCTTCATCGGTGAAGTAGACACCCACGCCAAGGTTGACCTTGCTGCTGCGGGGATCGGCGTTGAATGCTTCATTCAGACCCAGGATGGGATCGCGCGGTGCCATTTCGACGGCAGAGAAGAGGCTCATGATGCGGCTCGAACTCTAGGAGGGCTGGTGGGTCCCGGCCATTGCAGGCTGGGGCTGGACGAATCGGGGCGCTAGTATAGCGACCCTGTGCGCCGCCGCCCATGGAAAGATCGCCGCATAAGGCGTGCAATGCATGGGTGGTTTGCCCCGTTAAGACGAGCCGCGTGAGGCGACGTCACAGCTATTTTTCCGAGGTGTCTATGGCGGCATTCGAACTGGTGACCCGTTATACCCCAGCTGGCGATCAGCCCGAGGCGATCCGCCAGATGGTCGAAGGCCTGGAGGCAGGGCTTTCTCACCAGACCCTGCTGGGTGTCACTGGCTCAGGCAAGACTTTCAGCATCGCCAACGTGATTGCCCAGGTACAGCGCCCCACCCTGGTGCTGGCGCCCAACAAGACGCTGGCGGCGCAGCTGTATGGCGAGTTCAAGAGCTTTTTTCCGCATAACGCCGTGGAGTATTTCGTTTCCTACTACGACTACTACCAGCCCGAAGCCTATGTGCCGTCCTCGGATACCTTTATCGAGAAGGACGCCTCGATCAACGACCATATCGAGCAGATGCGTTTGTCGGCAACCAAGGCGTTGTTGGAGCGCGAGGATGCCATCATCGTCTGTACGGTATCGTCCATCTATGGCCTGGGTGACCCGCAGGCTTATCTGAAAATGGTCCTGCATCTGGATCGTGGCGATCGTATCGATCAGCGTGAGCTGTTGCGCCGCCTGGCCAGCCTGCAGTACAGCCGCAATGACATGGATTTTGCCCGGGCCAGTTTTCGCGTGCGTGGTGACGTCATCGATATCTACCCGGCGGAGTCCGATCTGGAAGCCATTCGTGTCGAGCTGTTCGATGACGAGGTGGAGAGCATCAGTGCCTTCGATCCGCTGACCGGTGAGGTGCTGCAGAAGCTGCCGCGTTTCACCTTCTACCCGAAAAGCCACTACGTCACGCCGCGCGAGACCCTGCTGGAGGCTGTCGAGCAGATCAAGATCGAACTGAAGCAGCGCCTTGACTACCTGCGCGGGGAAAACAAGCTGGTGGCCGCCGAGCGTCTGGAGCAGCGCACGCGCTTCGACCTGGAGATGATTCTCGAGCTGGGTTACTGCAACGGCATCGAAAACTACTCGCGCTACCTGTCCGGGCGCGGGCCGGGCCTGCCGCCGCCAACCCTCTACGACTACCTGCCGGCCAATGCCTTGCTGGTAATCGATGAGTCGCACGTTTCGGTGCCGCAGGTCGGGGCGATGTACAAAGGCGACCGTTCGCGCAAGGAAACACTGGTCGAGTACGGTTTTCGCCTGCCTTCGGCGCTGGATAATCGGCCCCTGCGTTTTGAGGAGTGGGAGGCCATCAGTCCGCAGACCATCTTTGTCTCGGCCACCCCAGGGCCTTACGAGGCGGCGCACAGTGGACGTGTCATCGAACAGGTGGTGCGCCCGACCGGGCTGGTAGACCCGCAGATCGAGGTGCGTCCCGCGCGTAGCCAGGTTGATGACCTGCTTTCCGAAATACGTTTGCGGGTGGCAGCCGAGGAGCGGGTGTTGGTGACCACGCTGACCAAACGCATGGCTGAGGATCTCACCGACTACCTGTCCGATCACGATGTACGGGTGCGTTACCTGCACTCGGATATCGATACCGTGGAGCGGGTGGAGATTATCCGCGACCTGCGTACCGGGGTGTTCGATGTGTTGGTTGGCATCAACCTGTTGCGCGAGGGGCTGGATATGCCTGAAGTCTCGCTCGTGGCCATTCTCGATGCGGACAAGGAGGGCTTTCTGCGCAGCGAGCGCTCGCTGATCCAGACCATCGGTCGCGCCGCACGCAATCTGCATGGCAAGGCCATCCTGTATGCCGATCAGATGACCGGTTCGATGCAGCGGGCGATTGACGAAACCGAACGGCGCCGCGCCAAGCAGCTGGCCTTCAATGCCGAGCACGGCATCGTGCCGAAAGGCGTCAAGAAGGACATCCGTGACATCCTCGAGGGTGCCGTAGTGCCGGGAGCACGCAGCAACAAGCGCAAGGCTCAGGCGCGTGCCGCAGAAGAAACGGCGCGTTACGAGGCGCAGTTGCGTTCACCGGCGGAGCTGAACAAGCGTATCCGCCAATTGGAAGAACAGATGTATCAGTCGGCCCGTGAACTGCAATTTGAAGAGGCTGCGCAGTTGCGTGATGAGATCCAGGCACTGCGCGAGCGCCTGCTGGCCCTCTGAGCCGGTAGAGCGGGGCGGCTGCGCCCTGTTAACATCAGCCTGTTTTTACTCCTGCTTCGGCAGCCTGTTTCGAGAGTCCCCATGACCACCGTCCGTACCCGTATCGCGCCATCGCCCACCGGCGATCCGCATGTTGGCACTGCCTACATTGCCCTGTTCAACCTGTGCTTTGCTCGCCAGCACGGCGGCCAGTTCATCCTGCGTATCGAAGATACCGACCAGCTGCGCTCGTCGCGCGAGTCCGAGCAGCAGATATTCGATGCCCTGCGCTGGCTGGGTATCGAATGGGACGAGGGGCCGGATGTGGGCGGGCCGCACGGCCCGTATCGGCAAAGCGAGCGGGGCCACATCTACAAGAAGTATTCGGATGAGCTGGTTGCCAAAGGTCATGCCTTCCCCTGCTTCTGCTCCGCTGAACGTCTCGATCAGGTGCGTGCCGAGCAGCAGGCACGCAAGGAAACCCCGCGCTATGACGGGCACTGCATGCATCTGTCGGCAGAGGAAGCAGAGCAGCGCATCGCCGCCGGCGAGTCGCACGTGGTGCGCATGAAGGTGCCCAGTGAGGGTGTCTGCGTGGTGCCTGACCTGTTGCGTGGTGCGGTGGAAATTCCCTGGGACCGCATGGATATGCAGGTCTTGATGAAGGCCGACGGCCTGCCCACCTACTTCCTGGCCAATGTGGTCGATGACCACCTGATGGGCATTACCCATGTGCTGCGTGGCGAGGAGTGGCTGCCTTCGGCGCCCAAGCTGATCAAGCTGTACGAATACTTCGGCTGGGAGCAGCCGCAGCTGGTCTACATGCCGCTGCTACGCAATCCCGACAAGTCCAAGCTGTCCAAGCGCAAGAACCCCACCAGCATTACCTTTTACGAGCGCATGGGCTTTCTGCCGGAGGCCATGCTCAACTACCTGGGGCGCATGGGCTGGTCGATGCCGGACGAGCGCGAAAAGTTTTCCCTGGCCGAAATGATTGAGCATTTCGACATCCAGCGGGTGTCCCTGGGGGGGCCGATCTTCGATCTGGAGAAACTCTCCTGGCTCAATGGCCAATGGTTGCGTGAACTGCCGGTCGAGCGTTTTGCCGCCGAAGTGCAGCAGTGGGCGCTCAATCCGCAGTACCTGATGAAGATCGCGCCGCATGTGCAGGGCCGCATCGAAACGTTCAGCCAGCTGGCACCGTTGGCTGCGATGTTCTTCATGGGGGGGGTGCCACTGCAGGCCAGCCTGTTCGAGCACAAGAAACTGCAGGCCGATCAGGTACGTTTGCTGTTGCAACTGATCCTCTGGAAGCTCGAGGCATTGCGCCAGTGGAACAAGGACAACATCACCGCAATCATCCAGCAGGTGGCCGAGCATCAGGGGCTCAAGCTGCGTGATGTCATGCCGTTGATCTTCCCG
The DNA here is from genome assembly GCF_002835605.1 of Pseudomonas fluvialis. Lineage (NCBI taxonomy): Bacteria > Pseudomonadati > Pseudomonadota > Gammaproteobacteria > Pseudomonadales > Pseudomonadaceae > Pseudomonas > Pseudomonas fluvialis. The sequence goes on from NZ_PIYS01000009.1 coordinate 11,972, forward strand.
GCCATCACCGGACAGGCCAGCTCGGTATCGGTTCTCGACGCCATGGAAATCCTCGGCCCGGATCTTTCGCGTTTCCGTCTGCGTCAGGCCGTGGAGTTGCTTGGTAGTCCTTCGAAGAAGGAAAGCAAGGAGTGGGAGAAGCTACTGGCCGAGCTGAAGTGATTACACGGCGGGCCTGGCCTTGCGCCAGGCTCTTGGGGTAAGTGGTTGTTCTGTCTGCAAAAAAAAATGCGGGCCGAATAAAAATTGTGTTGACAGGGCGGCGGGGCGCGCCTAACATGCGCCCCGTCCTCGAGATGGGGCTATAGCTCAGCTGGGAGAGCGCTTGCATGGCATGCAAGAGGTCGACGGTTCGATCCCGTCTAGCTCCACCAATCTCGACTCCTCACGGAGTGGCGCAATCGTTAAGGCGGTTGTGACAAAGAAGGGTTCTGCGTCCCCTTCGTCTAGTGGCCTAGGACACCGCCCTTTCACGGCGGTAACAGGGGTTCGAGTCCC
>NZ_PIYS01000009.1:12519-62059 GCF_002835605.1 Pseudomonas fluvialis
GTGGCCTAGGACACCGCCCTTTCACGGCGGTAACAGGGGTTCGAGTCCCCTAGGGGACGCCATATTCCAGCCGCAGTGCCCAGGCACTGCAGCCGACCGCAAGGTTTCGGGGCTATAGCTCAGCTGGGAGAGCGCTTGCATGGCATGCAAGAGGTCGACGGTTCGATCCCGTCTAGCTCCACCAAACACTCAACAGGCCAGCCGCGTGCTGGCCTTGTTGTTCGAAGGTTTAGTCCCCTTCGTCTAGTGGCCTAGGACACCGCCCTTTCACGGCGGTAACAGGGGTTCGAGTCCCCTAGGGGACGCCATTTCAATTTCCCGGTCTGCGGGGTCAAAGGGTCAGTTCGCAAGAGCTGACCCTTTTGTTTTATCTCTGCCAATACGCTGCGCCGACCTCTTTTGGTGCTCTGCCGGGCGCTCTGCGACAGTCTGTCGCGGCCTGTTGTGCACAATCGGTGCAGTCACCCCGGCGAGGGTTAGCAGGCCGTCAGAAATTTTTCCTAAGTCGTTGATTTTTCGTGCTTGCATTTGTAAGTATCTGAAAAATAAGGATATTTATTTTTGATCAAAAAATGATCAAGCTGTCTGAAAGCCTTGTCAGACAACTCCGCCGGGCCTTTTCCAAGAGGTTTTGCACAAAGTTATCCACAGCTTCTGTGGATGGATTGTCGAGTGTTTCACCAAGCCTATTTGCTCACGAAATGCAAGGCTTTACCTGGGCGAGAAAAAGAGTAGAGTGCGCCACCTCACAGGCTGATGCAGATAGTTATGAAGCCGACTCTTGCCGCCCGGCAAAGCCGTCATCAACGGATGTCCATGCACCTGGCCATGTGGCTGCTGGACACCCCACCATTGGCGCAGACTGCACCGATCAAGCGTTTTGCCGTGCAACTGCTCAAGCCCGCTGCCAAGCAAGGCGTGGTGGCTGCGCAAAGCCGTCTTGGCTGTCTGCTCTGCCACGAGGCTGCTGATCTACGCGATCGTCGCGTGGGCCAGGAAATGCTTCGCCTGGCGGCACGTGCCGGCGATCACGGTGCCCGTGAAGCCCTTGAATGTCTGACCGCGCAATTGCGCCTACCTTCGCTGCGTAGTTCTCGCCAGGGTTAACCGCTGGCCTGGTCGGTATACTGCCGGCCAATCCTGCCGTGGAGCCTTTGTGATGCCTGCCGATCTGCCAACCTTGCCGCTGTTGCTGAGCGTATTGCTGGTGGCCTTGCCGTTGCTCGGCCTGCTGTGGCGTCAGCAGCGTCGTCTGGATGCGCTACGCCTGTTGCAGAGCCATCAGCGTGAACTGCTGCAGCAGGCCCAGCAGCGTGTGCAGACGCTGGATGCACAGGTGCAGGAAGCCGTCCAGCACAAGGAACAATGGCAACAACTGCATGCCCGTCAGCAGGCCCAGCTGGCTGCCTTGCAGCGCGAACGTGAGCTGCTGCAGGCCCAGCAACAACAAGCGCGTGCTGATGCTCAGGCCTGGCAGGCCGAGCGTCAGCAGCAGGTCAGCGAGTTACGCCGCCTGGACGCCCAGCGCAGCGCGCTGGCTGCCGAGTTGCGCGAGCAGCAGGAGCATCAGCAGCAGCGCCTGAATGACCTGCAAGGCGCGCGTGACAGCCTGCGTGCACAGTTTGCCGAGCTGGCAGGGCAGATCTTCGAGGAGCGTGAGCAGCGTTTCGCCGAGCACAGTCAGCAGCGCCTCGGGCAGTTGCTGGAGCCACTCAAGGAACGCATCCAGGCCTTCGAGAAGCGGGTCGAGGAGAGCTACCAGCAGGAGGCGCGCGAGCGTTTTTCGCTGGGCCATGAGCTGCAGCGCCTGCAACAGCTCAACCAGCGCCTGGGTGACGAGGCGACGCGTCTCAGTCGTGCCCTGCAGGGACAGAAACAGCAGGGCAACTGGGGCGAGCTGGTGCTGGAGCGGGTACTCGAGCATGCCGGCCTGCACAAGGGTCGCGAATACGAAACCCAGGTCAGTCTCAAGGGAGCCGATGGCCAGCGTTTGCAGCCCGATGTGCTGATTCGCCTGCCCGGCGAGCGGCAGATCATTGTCGATGCCAAGGTCAGCTTGCAGGCTTACCAGCAGGCGGTTGCCGCGCCGGACGAGACGGCGCGCCAGGCGGCGCTGCGTCAGCATGTACAGTCATTGCGCGGGCACCTGAAGAATCTTGCCAGCAAGGATTACAGCCGTCTGGAGGGCCTGCACAGCCTGGACTTCGTACTGCTCTTCGTGCCGCTTGAGGCTGCCTTTGCCGCCGCACTGGAGCAGGATGGGGGGCTTTTCCAGGAGGCTTTCGAGCAGCGAATCGTCATCGTCAGTCCGACTACGCTGCTGGCTACTCTGCGGGTGATCGACAGCCTGTGGCGCCAGGAACGTCAGGGGCAGAATGCCCGGGAGATCGCCGAGCGCGCCGGTTGGCTGTATGACAAGTTCACCCTGTTTGTTGCTGACCTGGATGAGATCGGCACGCGCCTGCAGCAGTTGGACAAGGCCTATGCCGGGGCGCGCAACAAGCTGGTGGACGGACGCGGCAACCTGGTGCGACGTGCCGAGCAGTTGCGCGAGCTGGGCGCACGCACCAGTAAGCAGTTACCGGCCGAGCTGCTCAGCGAGGCCGGTGAAAGCCTGCGCCTGGACGACCCGCGGGGTTGAGCGTGGGTCAGTCACGCTGCCGCAGGTGATGGCTGATCAGCGCCCGCAGGGCAGCCGGCTTGACCGGCTTGGCAAGGTAGTCAAGGCCGGCGGCATGCACGCTGTTGATCAGTTCCTGGCGCCCGTCGGCGCTGATCACCACGCCAGGCAGGGGGCTGCCCAGGCGGCCGCGTAGCCAGGCCATCAGTTCGCAGCCGGTTTCTCCCTCATCGAGGTGGTAGTCGACCAGCGCCAGCTGTGGGCGAATGCCCTCGTCGAGCAGGTGTTCACACTCCAGACGGTTGCGCGCTGTCCATACCTGGCAACCCCAGCGCGACAGCAGGCTGTGCATGCCGGCGAGAATGCTGTCTTCGTTGTCCACGCACAATACCGGCGCGCCGGCCAGTTGCTGGCCGCTGGTGTGCTGGCTGGGGGGCGGGCTATGCGTGACGGTCTGCTGGCTGGCCAGGGGCACGCTAACGCTGAACACGCTGCCCTTGCCAGGCCAGGAGCGCACTTGCAGACGATGGCCGAGGACCCGGCACAGTCCGTCGGCGATGGCCAGGCCGAGGCCCAGGCCCTTTTCTGCGCGGGTCTGGTGACTGTCCAGGCGCTTGAATTCCTCGAAGATTTCCTTCTGCTTGTCGGCGGCGATGCCCGGGCCGCGGTCCCAGACTTCCAGGCGCAGTTGCCTGCCTTCGCGGCGCACACCGAGCAGCACCTGGCCCTTGGCATAACGGAAGGCGTTGGTCAGGAAGTTCTGCAGGATGCGCCGCAGCAGCTTGGGATCGCTGTTGATGCTGTGCCGGCTGCCGCGCACGCGGAAATCCACGCCCTGTCCTTGGGCCAGGGCGCGGAACTCGGCGCCCAGTGCATCGAACAGTTGGGCGAGGGGGATATTCTGCCGGTCACAGGTGATGCGGCCGTTTTCCAGGCGAGAGATATCCAGCAGGTCGGTGATCAGGTCCTCGGCCGAATGCAGTGCACTGTCCAGATGCTGTACCAGCGTTTCGGCTTCGCGGGGCAGGCCTTGCTGGTGGGCGAGGGCGGCGGAAAACAGCCGCGCGGCATTCAGCGGCTGCATGAGATCGTGGCTGACCGCAGCGAGAAAACGACTCTTCGACTGATTGGCCGCCTCGGCATGCGCCTTGGCTTCGGACAGTGCCAGATTGAGCTGGGAGAGTTCCTGGGTGCGTTCGCTGACCCGCTGTTCCAGTCCTTCGTTGGCGGCCTTGAGGGCTCGCTCGGCTTCGCGGAACTCGGTGATGTCGGTGAAGCTCATGACGAAACCGCCGCCTGGCATCGGGTTGCCGATCAGTTCGATGACCCGGCCGCTGGGGAACAGACGCTCGGACGTGTGCGCGGTGCCCTGGCGCATCCAGTGCAGACGCTTGTTCACATGCTCCTCGATGTCGCCGTTGCCGAGCAGGCCGCGTTGCGCATTGAAGCGAATGATGTCGGCAATCGGCCGGCCGATGTACACCAGTCCCTCGGGGTACTCGAAGATCTCGATGTAGCGGCGGTTCCAGGCGACCAGGCGTAACGACTGGTCGACCACGCTGATGCCCTGGCTGATGTTCTCGATGGCCCCCTGCAGCAGGGCGCGGTTGAACTGCAGGACTTCGCTGGCTTCGCCGACGATGCGTACGACGTCCTCGACCTGCATCTCGCGGCCTTCGATGGCTGCCTTGACCACCACCCGCGCCGAGGAGGCCCCGAGCACACCCGCGAGCAGGCGTTCGGTATGGGCAATCCAGTCGCTGTTGGCGTTATGCCCTGGGTTGAATGCACTGCCCTGGCGCATGGCGAAGCGCTGGAAGCTCTGCTGGGCGCGTTCGCTGCCGACAAAGCGCTCGGCCAGGCTGAGCAGATCTGCCAGGCGCACCGCCAGCAGCGAGCGGTTGCTGCCTACCGAGCTGTCCTGGCCGACAAAACGCCCGGCCTGCCAGTGTTCGGCAACCCGGGTGCGCGACATCAGCGAGACCACGGCAAATACCAGCCAGTTGCCAGCCAGCGACAGCACCACGCCCAGGGTCAGGGGATCGACGGGCAGCCCCAGTGGCTGGTTGGCCAGCCACTCCAGGCCGGGGAAGCGCTGCAAGGGCCAGCCCAGTCCGCCGGCCACCAGGGGCAGCACCAGGGTGTAGAACCACAGTGCGGCGCCGGTCAGCAGCCCGGCCAGCACGCCTTGGCGATTGGCCTGTTTCCAGTACAGCGCCCCGAGCATGGCCGGTGCCAGCTGGGTGATGGCGGCGAAGGCTACCTGGCCAATGGTGGCCAGGCTGGCGCTGGAACCGAACAACCGGTAGCAGACATAGGCCAGCAGCAGGATGACCAGAATGCTGACCCGGCGAACCGTCAGCAGCCAGTGGCGGAACAGCTCGAAGGGGCGGTCGCTGCGCTGGCGCCGCAACAGGGCCGGCAGCACGATGTCGTTGCTGAGCATGGTCGACAGCGCCACGCAGGCAACGATCACCATGCCGGTAGCTGCCGAGGCACCACCGATGAAGGCCAGCAGGGCCAGCTCGGGGCGCGCCTCGGCCAGCGGCAGGCTGATCACGAAGGAGTCGGCGCTGATCCCCGGTGGCAGGCTGAGTTGCCCGGCCAGGGCTATCGGTACGACGAACAGCGCCGCCAGCACCAGGTACAGCGGAAACACCCAGCGTGCCAGACGCAGGTCGCGTGGTTCGGTGTTCTCTACCACGGTGACATGGAACTGGCGGGGCAAGCAGATGATCGCCAGCAGGGCGATGCCGGTCTGCACCAGCATCGACGGCCAGTCCAGGGTGTCTGCCCAGAACGCCTGCATGTGGCTGGCCTTGCGGGCCTGGTCGAGCAGCGGCTGGAAGCCGTCGAACATCCCCCAGGTGACGAATACGCCAACGGCCAGGAAGGCGAGCAGTTTGACCAATGACTCGAAGGCAACCGCCAACACCATGCCGCGATGGTGTTCGGTGACATCCAGGTTGCGCGTACCGAACAGGATGGCGAATAGCGCCAGTACCAGCGACACCACCAGCGCGGTGTCCTGGGCGCGTACGCCGCTGGATTCGGCGCTGGCCCCGGTCAGCAGGTTGACGCCCAGCACAATGCCCTTGAGCTGCAAGGCAATGTAGGGCAGTACGCCGACCAGGCAGACCAGCGTGACCAGCACCGCCAGGCCTTGCGACTTGCCATAGCGGGCGGCGATGAAGTCGGCAATCGAGGTGATGTTTTCCTGTTTGCTGATGCGCACCATCTTCTGCAGCACCCAGGGTGCCAGGAGCATCAGCAGCACCGGGCCGAGGTAGATGGGGACAAATGACCAGAGACGCTCGCTGGCCTGGCCGACCGCGCCGAAGAATGTCCAGCTGGTGCAGTACACCGCCAGCGACAGGCTGTACACCCAGGCACGCAGGCGCGGCGACAAGGGCGCGGCGCGGCGGTCGCCATAGAAGGCAATGGCGAACAGCAGCGCCATGTACGACAGAAAGACGGCGGCGATCAGACCGGGGGAAAGAATCATGCGGGCTCCGCTACAGGCTGCAGGCGCTGTGCAGTGTGGCAGCAAAGCACTGCGGCGTCAGGAGGCTTGCGACCAAGGTCGCCTGGTGGCGACTACCCGGTCGCGGAAAAACCTGGGCTGTTGGTCAAGACAGGCGGCCGGCAATCGGCTACCTTCGGCGACCTGTGAGGAGAACACCGTGCGTCGTGAAGAGTTTCTGCAGGGTGCCCGTGACATGCTGCCGCTGTTGCTGGGAACCGCACCCTTCGGGGTGATCTTTGGTGGCCTGGCGATTGCCGCCGGGCTGAGCCCCTGGCAAACCCTGGGTATGTCGCTGCTGGTCTTTGCCGGTAGCGCGCAGTTCATTGCGGTCAGCCTGATTGGCGCCGGGGCTGGCCTGGCCGTGGTGCTGCTGACCACCCTGGTGGTCAACCTGCGGCACGCCCTGTACAGCGCCAGTTTGCAGCCCTTCGTGCGCCACCTGCCGGGCCGCTGGCGCCTGGCGCTGGCCTTCTGGTTGACCGACGAGGCGTTTGCCGTGGTCCAGCAGCGTTATGCGCGGGCCGATACCTCGCCGTGCAAGCACTGGTATTTCCTCGGCGCGGCGCTGGCCATGTATGGCAACTGGCAGTTGTGTACCGCGCTGGGCATCGTGTTCGGCCAGACCCTGCCCAACCTGGCTGCCTGGGGGCTGGATTTCGCCATGCTGGCGACCTTTATCGGCATCGTCGTGCCCATGCTGCGTAACACGCCGCAGGTTGCCGCGGCACTGGTGGCCGGGGCGCTGGCGCTGGCCTGCCACAGCCTGCCCTATCAGCTGGGACTGCTGGTGGCGGCGGCCGGTGGCATTCTCAGCGGTTTGTGCCTGGAGCGCCTGGCCGCGAGCGGGGAGGCGAAGGCATGAACACCTGGCTGCTGATCCTTGGCATGTTGCTGATTACCTTCACCACTCGCTATAGCCTGTTCGCCTGGCCGCACCTGCAGTTTCCTGAGGGCCTGCGCCGTGCTCTGCACTATGTGCCGATCGCCGTGCTCAGCGCCATCGTGGTGCCGGGCATGCTGCTGCCCGATGGCCAGCACTGGGCGCTGCGTGCCGACAACGCCTACCTGCTGGCCGGCCTGGCGAGCATTCTGGTCGCCGCAGTGACCCGCCACCTGCTGGCCACCATCGCCAGCGGTCTGTTGCTGTTCTTCGTGCTGCGCTGGGCATTCGGCCAGTTGCCGGTATAGCGGGTGGGGCGGAGGGCTGTGGCCGAGTGCCACTTTTGCGTAGGTGCCTGTGGCGCAGAGCAGGTGGTTTGCGTTCCAATGCACAGGTTCAACTCACCCAGGGACATGGTCGATGAGTCATCCTTCGCAATTCAGCCTGCTGCGTAGCCGGCGTTTTCTGCCGTTCTTTCTTACCCAGTTGCTCGGTGCCTTCAACGACAACATTTTCAAGCAGGCGCTGATCCTCGGCATTCTCTTCAAGCTCAATGCACAGGCTGACCAGGCGCTGCTGATCAACCTCTGTGCGCTGCTGTTCATCCTGCCGTTCTTTCTGTTCTCGGCACTGGGCGGGCAGTTTGGCGAGAAGTTCGCCAAGGATGCGTTGATCCGCGCCATCAAGTTGGGCGAGGTGCTGATCATGCTGGCCGGTGCCGTGGGGGTACTGCTTGGCAACCTGCCGCTGATGCTGCTGGTGCTGTTCCTGATGGGTAGCCAGTCGGCACTGTTCGGCCCGGTGAAATACTCAATCCTGCCCCAGGCATTGCGCGAGGACGAGCTGGTGGGCGGCAATGCGCTGGTGGAAACCGGCACCTTCCTGGCGATTCTTGGTGGCACCATTGGCGCTGGCCTGCTCATGGCCAGCAGCGACTATGCCGCGCTGGTGGCGGGCAGTGTGGTGGGGGTGGCGGTGCTCGGCTACCTGGCCAGCCGCTTCATTCCCTTTGCCCATGCCTCGCTGCCGCAGCTGGCACTGGACTGGAATATCCTCCGCCAGTCTTGGCAGATCATGCGCATGGGGCTGGGGCAGCGTCCGGCGGTGTCACGTTCGCTGATCGGCAATTCCTGGTTCTGGTTCCTCGGGGCGGTGTATCTCACGCAGATTCCGGCCTTTGCCAAGGACTGGCTGCATGGCGATGAAAGTGTGGTGACGCTGATCCTTACCCTGTTCTCGCTGGGCATCGGCCTCGGCTCGATGCTTTGCGAGCGGCTGTCGGGCGGCAAGGTGGAGATCGGTCTGGTGCCGTTCGGTTCGATCGGCCTGAGCCTGTTCGGCATTCTGCTGTGGGCCGGCTCCGGGCAGCTGGCCCCGGCGGACAGCGCCTATGACTGGCTGAGCCTGCTGGCCCAGCCGGGTAGCCTGACGTTGCTGGGCTGCGTGGTGGGCCTCGGGCTGTTTGGCGGCTTCTATATCGTGCCGCTGTATGCGCTGATCCAGTCGCGTACCGCCGAGCAGGAGCGTGCTCGCGTGGTGGCCGCCAACAACATCCTCAATGCCTTGTTCATGGTGGCCTCGGCGCTGCTGTCGATCCTCTTTCTCAGCGTGGCGGGTCTCTCGGTGCCCGAGCTGTTCCTCGTCGTGTCGCTGATGAACGTGGCAGTGAACTGCTACATCTTCAAGATCGTCCCGGAATTCAGCATGCGCTTCCTGGTGTGGCTGCTCGGCCACTCCATGTACCGCGTCGAGGCGCGTGGCCTGCAGGTGATCCCCGACGAAGGCGCCGCCGTGGTGGTGTGCAACCACGTGTCGTTTGTCGATGCCCTACTGCTGGCCGGCGCGGTGCGCCGGCCCATGCGCTTCGTCATGTACTACAAGATCTACAACCTGCCGGTGCTCAATTTCATCTTCCGCACGGCCGGCGCGGTGCCGATTGCCGCCCGGCACGAGGACGAGCGGATTTATGCGCAGGCCTTCGAGCGGATCAGCCAGTACCTGCAGTGTGGTGAGCTGGTGTGCATCTTCCCGGAAGGCAAGCTGACCAGCGATGGCCAGATCAACACCTTCAGGGGCGGAATCGAGCGCATCCTCGAGGAAAATCCGGTGCCGGTCATTCCCCTGGCGCTGCAGGGGTTGTGGGGCAGTTTCTTCAGCCGGGCCCCGCAGCGCGGGTTGTTCCGCCGCCTGTGGTCACGCATCGGGCTGGTCGCCGGGCAGCCGCTGCCGGCCAGTGAAGCCAGTTGCGCCCGTCTGCAGGCCGAAGTGCAGGCCTTGCGGGGCGAGCGGGCCTGAGCGGCCGCGCTCTGCTACTGGCGCACCCAGCGCTGGCGACTCCAGCTGCTGAGGGCATCCACCGCCAGCACCAGTGCCAGCATGGCGAGGATTACCGTGCTGGCTTGCGCCTCCTGGAACAGGCTGAGGCTGACATAGAGCATCTGCCCCAGGCCGCCTGCGCCGACGAAGCCGAGCACGCTGGCCATGCGGATGTTGTTTTCCCAGCGATACAGGGTGTAGGCCAGCAACTGCGGCCAGAGATTGGGCAGGGTGCCATAGCAGAACGCCGCCAGCTGACCGCCGCCTTGCAGGCGAATCGCCTCGGCGGGTGCCGCCGGGGTATTTTCCAGTGCTTCGGCAAACAGCCGGCCGAGCACGCCGGCCGTGTGCAGGGCCAGCGCCAGGGTGCCGGCGTTCGGCCCCAGGCCGGCGGCCAGTACCATCAGCGCGGCCCAGACCAGTTCGGGAATCGCTCGCAGGGCATTGAGCAGCAGGCGCGCCAGGGCCTCGGCCAGGCCACCGCAGCGCCCGGCGGCTGGCAGCGCGAGGAGCAGGCCGAGCAGCGCCGCCAGCAGGGTGCCGAGTGCCGACATGGCCAGGGTTTCCAGGGTGCCGCGGGCAATTGCCTGCAGGTGCGTGCTGCTCAGGTCCGGTTGCAGGAAACGTAGTGCATAGCGGGACATCTGGGTCAGGCTTTGCTCGCTGAACAGACTGCCCAGTTGCAGGCCCAGGTAGGCAAACGACGCCCAGATGCCCAGGCCCAGGGCCACTAGCAGGGCCAGGTTGCCCAGGCGCTTCATGCCAGCCTCCCACGCAACAGGCGGCTCAACGCATCGGCCAGCAAGACCAGCAGCAGGAAGGTGAGCAGCATGCTGGCCACTTCGCCGCCGGCGAACATGCGCATCGACAGGTCAAGCTGCTGGCCCAGGCCGCCGGCACCGACGAAGCCCATTACCACCGAAGCGCGGATGGCGCATTCCCAGCGGTACAGGGTGTAGGAGGTCAGCTCCGCGGCGGCATTGGGCAGGATGCCGTAGGCAAAGGCGCTCAGACGGCCGCTGCCGGCCTGCAGCAGGGCATGCATGGGGCGCTGCTCGACCGACTCGAAGATTTCCGCATAGACCTTGCCGAGCATGCCGGCATAGGTAATGGCGATGGCCAGTACGCCGGCGGTCGGCCCCAGGCCCACGGCGCGCACGAACAGCAGCGCCCAGACGATTTCCGGCACGCTGCGCAGAAAGATCAGCAGCCCGCGTACCGGCCAGCGCACGGCTTGGCCAAGCCAGCTGGGCTGCCCGCCACGACTGGCGGCAGACAGCGACAGCGCGCGACTGGCCAGCAGCGCCGCCGGAATGGCCAGGAGCAGCGCCAGGGCCATGCCGGCGGTGGCGATGGCCAGGGTCTGCAGGGTGGCCTGGGCGAGCAGTTGCAGGAACTCGCCCTGATGCGCAGGCGGCCAGAAGGCGGCGACGAAACGGCCCATTTCGTTCTGGCTGTCGGCGGCCAGCAGCACGCCGAGATCCAGCTCGCTGAGCTGCACACCGGGCCACAGCAGGGCAATCGCCAGCACACTGAGGAGCAGGCGCGGCATGGCCGCCGGATCACGCGGGTGCGGGCTCAGCATCGTGGAATCTGCAGACTCGGCGCCGGGCTGGGCGGGGTTGGGGTGAGCAGTTGCTGGTTGGCGTACAGGGCGTCGAGGCGCGGCTGGTCGACTTCCGCAGCGGGGCAGTCGAAGGCAATCCGCCCCTCACGCACGCCGATGATCCGCGGGAAATGCGCCAGGGCCAGCTCCACCGCATGCAGGCTGGCGACCAGGGTGATGCCCTCGCGTTGTGCATGTTGGCAGAGCACGCTCAGGGTGTGCCCGGCCAAGACCGGGTCCATGGCCGACACCGGCTCGTCGGCCAGCAGCAGTTGTGGCGCCTGGTACAGCACGCGGGCAATGCCCACCCGCTGCAGTTGTCCGCCGGACAGTTGCTGGCACTGGGCAAACAGCTTGTCGGCCAGGTCCAGGCGTGCGAGAGCGGCGCGGGCACCGGGAATATCCAGTGGGTAGAGCAGGCTGACCAGGCTGCGCAGCAGGCCCCACTGGCCGAGCTTGCCGGCCAGTACGGCGGTCACCACGCGTTGGCGCGCTGGCAGGGGCGGCGCCTGATGGATCAGGCCGATCTGGGTACGCAGTTGCTGGCGCTGGCGGGCAGACAGGCGCCAGGGCGCCCTGCCAAGCACCTCGACCTGGCCTGCGCTGGGCGGCAGCGCGGTGGCCAGCAGGTTGAGCAGGCTCGACTTGCCGGCCCCGGAAGGACCAATGATGGCAACGCGTTCACCGCGCGCAATAGTCAGGTCCACGCCGCGCAGGGCGTGGACGCTGTGGCTGTGCTGCAGGTGCGCGCCGCTCAGGCGCAGGCTCATTTCAGCAGGTCGGCGGCGCGCGCGGCTTCTTCGATGCCCTGGTAGTTTTCCGGGGCGGTTTCGATGAAGCGGCTGGCTGCCTGCAGGTCGAGGATCGCCTTGTGTTCGGCAATCGCCGGATCGAGTGCCAGGAAGGCGGCCTTGATCTTCGCGGTCAGCGCCGGGTCGAGGGTGCCACGCACGGTCCAGTTGTAATCGAAGTAGGTCGGGGTAGTGGCAAAGACCCGTACCTTGTTGCTGTCGATGGTGCCGTTGGCGACCAGCTTGTCCCACACGCTGGCATTGAGCACCCCACCATCCACCTTGCCGGCCTGCACCCAGGCGGCGGTGGCGTCGTGTGCACCGGAATAGCCGACGCGGCTGAAATGGCTTTCCGGCTTGATGCCGTCCTGCAGCATGAAATAACGCGGCATCAGGCTGCCGGAGGTCGAGGACACCGAGCCGAAGGCAAAGCTCTTGCCCTTGAGGTCGGCCAGCGACTGCACGTCCGGGTTGGCGGTGATGAACTTGCTGGTGAAGCGGGCATCCTCGGCACGCTGTACCAGCGGCCGGGCGTTGCCGGTCTTCAGGCGCGCCTGGACGAAGGTAAAGCCACCCAGCCAGGCCAGGTCGATGCGGTCGCTGGCCAGTGCTTCGACCACCGCAGGGTAGTCGGCGACCGGAGTGAACTCGACAGGCATGCCCAGTTGCTGTTCCAGATAGGCCCCCAGCGGCTGGAACTTGCGCAGCAGTTCGGTGGGTGCTTCATCAGGGATGGCGCTGACTTTCAATACATCGGCGGCCTGGGCGAGGGTGGCGGACAGGGACAGCGCCATGGCACTGGCTAACGCGAGCGTGCGCTTGAGCATGGAAAGTTCTCCGGTTCAATAGCGGAAAAAATTCAAAAGGTCACGGTCGCATGGGCCATAACCTTTTGTTCGGTAGGGTAAAGAGCGCCGACATTATACGAGGGCTGTGCGCGGGCTGATAGCTGATCGACAGCAGGCGCCGGGCCTTGGCTTGTAGTATGTGCGGCTGCGCGACGCATCAGGAGGTAGGGCAATGGAGGCTAGGTGTCGTTGGCTGGCGATTGGCTGGCTGAGCCTGTGGCTGATCGGGCCGGCGGCGGCCGGTGAGGCGCAGCGCTGCAGTCAGGCGTTGCTGGATGCGCTGGCCAAGCAGTTGGGGCAGTCCGGCTGGCGCGTGCCTGACGCCAGCACACCCTACTTGGCTCCCTTGCAGGCCGCGGCCTGCAAGCCCTGGCCTGATGATCCCCAGCTGGCTGTAGTGGCACTGGCCTATCAAGACAGCGAGGCACTGCTGCCCGACGCTGGGCGCAACCTGCAGCTGCTGGTGGGGCGGGTGGCGATGCCCGAGGGGCGCTTGCGAGAGCGCTACGACAGCCCGCTTGGCGAAGATGTGCTGCTGGAGATCGGTCCGGACAGCCTGTGGCTGGATACCGCTCGCTATCACCTGGCTCCGGGCGTGCGGGCTTTCGGTCTGCTGCTGAACAGTGTGGCGCGTGGCCCGAGTTGCCCGGAGGGCGGTTTCAACGACCTGTTGACGCTGCTGGTGCCTGAAGGTGCGCGGTTGCGCCCGGTGTTTGCCAGCCATTTGCGCCTGTGGACCACTGTGCAGGGTACGGCCTGCGTGCAGGAGAGCGACTTTGCCATGGAGCAGGCCCGCCTCACGCTGAGCGTCGGGCCGTTGCGCGCCGCCGGCTATGCCGATCTGCAGCTCACCGCCAGCGTCCAGTCCGGGCCGCAGGAGCCGCTGCTGCGCCGGGTCACTCAGCGGCTGCGCTATGACGGGCAACGCTACCCTGTCGAGGAGGTGAGCACCTTCTGGTGGCGTGACAATCAGCCGGCACCTGGCGATACGCCTGTGCGGTGAGTGCCGGCAAAAGTCAGGGCGGCTCAGGGATTCAGGAAAGCGCAGGCAGCTTTGCTAGAATCGCTGCCTGTTTTTTGCCGATTGCCGAGAGCCTGCGATGAGCGAACCGATCCGCCTGACCCAGTACAGCCATGGTGCCGGCTGCGGCTGCAAGATTTCCCCCAAGGTGCTGGAGGTGATCCTCGCCGGCAGTGGCGCACAGAACCTCGACCCGAAGCTGTGGGTCGGCAACGCCTCGCGTGACGACGCGGCGGTCTACGCGCTGGACGAGGAGCGCGGGGTGGTGTCGACCACCGACTTCTTCATGCCGATCGTCGATGACCCCTATGACTTCGGGCGGATTGCCGCGACCAACGCGATCAGCGACATCTACGCCATGGGCGGTGACCCGCTGATGGCCATCGCCATCCTCGGCTGGCCGGTCAATGTGCTGCCGGCGGAAGTGGCCCGCGAGGTGATCCGCGGCGGCCGCGCCGTGTGCGACGCCGCCGGCATCCCGCTGGCCGGCGGCCACTCGATCGACGCGCCGGAGCCGATTTTCGGCCTGGCGGTGACCGGTGTGGTCGAGAAGAAGCACATGAAGCGCAACGACACCGCCACGGCGGGCTGCAAGCTGTATCTCTCCAAACCGCTGGGCATCGGCATCCTCACCACCGCCGAGAAGAAGGCCAAGTTGCGCGAGCAGGACGTCGGTCTGGCACGCGACTGGATGTGCACCCTGAACAAGCCGGGCGCGCGCTTCGGCAAGCTGGCTGGCGTGCAGGCGATGACCGACGTCACCGGCTTCGGTCTGCTCGGCCATCTGGTGGAGATGGCCGACGGTGCCAACCTCACAGCCCAGCTGGACTACGCCGCCGTGCCGCGCCTGCCGGGGGTCGATTACTACCTGGCCGAGGGCTGCGTACCCGGCGGTACCCTGCGCAACTTCGACAGCTACGGCGAGAAGATCGCGCCGATCAGCGAGGAACAGCGCAACCTGCTGTGCGACCCGCAGACCAGCGGCGGCCTGCTGATGGCCGTGGCGCCCGAGGGCGATGCCGAGTTCCTCGCCGTGGCCGCCGAATTGGGCCTGAGCCTGGCGCCCATCGGTCAGCTGGTGGCACGACAGCGTTACGCGGTAGAGGTGCTGTGATGCGCGACAACACGGCCGACTACCGCGAGATTTTCCTCAATGACCTGCCGATGATGGACATGCGCGCCCCGGTGGAATTCACCAAGGGCGCCTTCCCCAACGCCATCAGCCTGCCGCTGATGACCGACATCGAACGACAGAAGGTCGGTACTTGCTACAAGCAGAAGGGCCAGCAGGCGGCCATCGAGCTGGGCCACCAGCTGGTCTCCGGCAAGGTCAAGGCCGCGCGGGTCGCGGCCTGGGCGGCCTTCGCCAGGGCCAATCCGAACGGCTACCTGTACTGCTTCCGTGGCGGCCTGCGCTCGCAGATCGTCCAGCAGTGGCTGAAGGACGCCGGCATCGACTACCCGCGGGTGATCGGTGGCTACAAGGCCATGCGTACTTTCCTGATCGAGACCCTCGACAGCGCCGTGGCCGAGTGCGATTTCGTCATCGTCGGCGGCATGACCGGCACCGGCAAGACCGAGGTGATCGCCGCCCTCGACAACAGCATCGACTTGGAGGGCCATGCCAATCACCGTGGCTCCAGCTTCGGCAAGCGCGCCACCGGCCAGCCGGCGCAGATCGATTTCGAGAACCGCCTGGCCATCGACCTGCTCAAGCGCCGCGCGCGCGGCCAGCAGCAGTTCGTGCTGGAAGACGAGAGCCGGCTGATTGGCACCTGCTCGCTGCCGCTATCGCTGCACCAGGGCATGCAGGACTACCCGCTGGTGTGGCTGGAAGATAGCGTCGCCGATCGCGTCGAACGCATTCTGCGCGACTACGTGATCGACCTGGCCGCCGAGTTCCTCGCCGTGCATGGCGAGGAGCAGGGTTTTGCCCTGTTCGCCGCGCGCCTGCTGCAGAGCATGGACAATATCCAGAAACGCCTGGGCGGCGAGCGTCATGCACGGCTGCGGGCCATCCTGGCGCAGGCGCTCGACGAGCAGGCGCGCAGCGGCGCAGTGGCGCTGCACCGCGCCTGGATCGAGGCGTTGCTCAACGAGTACTACGACCCGATGTACGTCTATCAGCGCGAGAGCAAGGCCGCGCGCATCGAATTCGCCGGCGAGCAGGCGGCGGTCATTGAGTATCTGCGTCAGCGCCTGACGCGCTGACGCCCTTAGTACAGGAGCATCACCATGCGTTTGTTGCACACCATGTTGCGGGTTGGCGATCTGGACAGGTCCATCGCCTTCTATACCGAAGTACTGGGCATGACCCTGCTGCGTCGCAAGGACTACCCAGAGGGGCAGTTCACCCTGGCTTTTGTGGGGTATGGCGACGAGGCGCACAACAGCGTCATCGAGCTGACCCATAACTGGGGCGTCAGTGGCTATGAGCTGGGCAATGGCTATGGGCACATCGCCCTGGAAGTGGATGATGTCTACAAGGCCTGTGAAGACATCCGGGCGCGCGGTGGCAAGATTACCCGCGAGCCAGGGCCGATGAAGCATGGCAACAGCATCCTGGCCTTTGTCGAAGATCCGGACGGCTACAAGATCGAGCTGTTGTCCGCACAGCGCGGCGACTGAACGCCGGGCGCTGCGCGGATCGCGGTGCTCAGCGCGGCGCAGGCGGCAGGCTGATCTTTGGCGCCCACTGCAGCCAGCGCTCATCGACCTCGTCGTGGAGCAGGAAGGTCTGCCCGGGTTGTGCCGGGCCGCCCATCTGCGGGTTGTCCGGGGTGGCGAAGGCAATACCGCCTTCGAGCAGGGCTTCCAGTGACTCGGCGCGCAGCTTGGCGCCCTTGAACAGGCCAAAATCCACGCCGATACCGCTGGCATTCCAGAACCGGCTGGCGCTGCGCACCAGCGCGGCATAGCGCGGCTCGATCAGTACATGCACCAGTACCCGGTCGGCATTCGGCCCCAGTTCGACATGGGTGACCTTGCCCACCGGCACCTGGCGGTAGGTCACCGCGACATCGGCCTTCAGTGAGCCTCGATGGGAGGTGCTGAGCACCAGCGGCAGGCCTTCGCTGTGGTTGTTGTTGAGTGGTGCCTCGTCGGGTTGCGGCTGCAGGCGGAAACGCAGCTGGCGCGGCGCTTGGGCGGGACCGGGGGCAACTTCCAGGTACTGGCCGCTGACCAGGGTGTCGAGGTTGGCGGTGCGTGCCAGGCCCAGCTTGGGTTTGACCAGCCAGAAGCGACTGCCCTGGCGGGCAATGCGCTCGCCGGCCTGCAGGACGCGCAGCTGGATGCGCACGGCCTGCAGGTCATCCTGCAGCTGCAGGCTTTCCACCTTGCCCACCTCCAGTCCCTTGTAGCGCAGCAGGGTGCCTACCTGGAGGCCTTCGGCGCTGTCGCTGAGCAACTCCACGAGCAGCCCCTGGTTGAGTGCCTGTTCCTCGTTGTCGAATAGATTTAGGCGCTGGCCCTGGCGCAGTGCGCCGGCCTGGGTTTGTGGAGTATGCAGGGCAATACCGCCGCTGATCAGACTTTGCAGTGACTCGCTCTTGATCTCGATGCCGGACAGGCTGCCTTTCAGGGTAATGCCGCTGGCATTCCAGAAACGACTGCTGCTGTTGACCAGGTGGGCATACTCCGGCTCGACGTGTACGCCAAAGAGAATCTGCTGGCGGTCCTGGCTGAGTTCCACGCTGCTGACGCTGCCGATGCGCATCTGCCGGTAGAGCAACGGGCTGCCGACCTGTAGCGAGCCCTGGCGACTGCTGGCCAGTTGCAGGTGCAGGCCCGGGCTGTTGAGGTTGAGCGGCGGGGCTTTGCGCAGCGCCTGGAAGCTGCGGCTGGCCTGCCCCTCCTGGGCAAAGCGCACGGCAATGTAGTTGCCCTTGACCAGTGCATCGATGCCGGTCACTCCGGCCAGCGAGATGGACGGTTTGACCACCCAGAACTCACTACCTTCCAGCAGCAGGTCTTCGGTACGCGGTTCCATGGTCAATTCGGCTGTGGCGCCGGTCAGGTCGCGGCTCATTTTCAGCTCACGCAGGCTGCCGACCTGGACACCGTTGAACAGCACCGGGGTGCCTTTCTGCAGGCCTTCCACCGCATCCAGCTTGAGCCACACGCGCACCCCGGCTTCCGCCGAGTCGAAGTCCGTGTAGAGGCGGAAGGGCAGCGCCGGGTCGGTGGGCGGGCTGTCCTGGCGGTGCTCCGGGGTAGCGAAGGCAATGCCGCCGGCGAGCAGGCTGAGCAGTGACTCGCTGTGGATTTTTACCCCACCCAGGCCAGCTTGCACATTGAGGCCGCTGGCATTCCAGAAGCGCGTATGTTTGCGCACCAGATGGCTGTAGGCAGGTTCGATATAGACCTTGAGCTCGACAGTGCGCTGGTCTTCACCGAGCTGGTAGCTCTTCACCCGGCCCACCTGGATTTGCCGGTAATACACCGGGCTGTCCTTATCCAGCGAGCCGAGTCGCTCGGCCTTCAGGGTCAGGTGCAGACCAGGCTGGCTATCGGAGAGGTTGGGCGGCTCCTTGAGGGCGACAAAGTCGCGTCGTGGTTCGCCGCTGGCCGGTTCGACGCCGATATAGATACCCGATACCAGGGTTTCCAGGCCGGTTACTCCGGCCAGTGAGACTTGCGGACGAACCAGCCAGAAGCGCGTGTCCTGGCTGAGATAGCCTTCGGCCTTCTTCATCACTTCCAGGGTGGCGATGACCCCCTGGAGATCGGGGGTAACCTTGAGATCGACCACCTTGCCGACAGAAATACCCTTGTAGATCAACTGGGTCTTGCCGATCTGGATGCCATCGCCCTTGTCGAAGCGTACCCGCACCTCGATGCCAGCTTCGTTGTAGGCCTTCCAGCCCAGCCAGCCGCCGATCAGCAGGGCCAGCAGCGGCAGAATCCAGATGGCCGACCAGTTGCTGGTGCGGCGCAGGTTGGGCGAGGGCAGTTCAGTCATGATCCGCGTCCGTGTCAGTGTTGTCCCAGATCAGCCGGGGGTCGAAGGAGGTGGCGGCAAGCATGGTCAGCACCACCACCAAAGCAAAGGCGGCGGCACCCGGCCCGGCTTCGATGCTGGCCAGATTACCGAAGCGTACCAGCGCCACGAGAATGGCGATGACGAAGATGTCGAGCATCGACCAGCGGCCGATCCACTCGATGAAGCGATACATGAGGATGCGCTGGCGAGGCGACAGGCGCTGGTGGCGTTGCACCGAATAGAGCAGCAGGACCAGGCCGCACAGCTTGAAGCTGGGCACCAGGATGCTGGCAATGAACACCACGCTGGCAATCGGCAGCATGCCGGCATGGATCAGCTCGATCACCCCGCCCATGATGGTGGCGGGGGCGCCATTGCCGAGGAAGTTGACGCTCATGATCGGCAGCAGGTTGGCCGGTATATAAAGAATGGCTGCTGCCAGTAGCAGCGCCCAGGTGCGTGCGATGCTGTGTGGGCGACGGGCATGCAGGCGTGCACCACAGCGCTGGCAGTGCAGATGGGCTGCGCTGCGGCGATGCAAACGATGACATTCGCCGCAGATGATCAGCCCTGCATCAAGCGCGCGCATGGGCATCCTCCAGGGCGTCCCAGACCTGATGGGGTGACATACTCACCTCCAGCCAGACCTGCGCGAGCAGCAGGGCGATGAAACAGGCCATGCCCACGCCCAGGTGCAGGTCGGCAAGGTCGGCCAGCTTGACGATGGCCACCAGGATGCCCATCAGATACACCTCGAGCATGCCCCACTCGCGCAGGTGGTGATACAGGCGATAGACCTGCAGCGCCGGGCGCTGCCCGCGACGCAGGGTGATGGCCAACAGGACCCACAGCTGGCAGAGCAGTTTGAGCAGCGGAATGGCCATGCTGCACAGGAACACCAGGACGGCAATGAACACCATCTCGCTCTGGTACAGCGCGAGCACTGCGCTCCATACGGTGTCTTCGCTGCGCTGGCCGAGCAGGTCGAGTTGCATGATCGGCAGGAAGTTGGCCGGGATGTACAGCAGCAGGGCGGTCAGCACGAGGGCCAGGGCGCGGCGGCTCATGTGCGCACGATGGGTCTGCAACTCGTAGCCGCAGCGTGGGCAGCACGCTTTGTGCTCCAGTGGCAGATCGACATGACGCAACAGCAGGTCGCATTCATGGCAGGCCAGCAGGCTGCTCAGCGGGACATCCTGCAGGTCGGCGGTGGACGGGGCGGGGCTGCTCGGCATGCGGGGCCTGTGGCGTCGAACGTGGCGGGTAGGCAGCAGTGTAGCGGGGTGTGGCGCAGACAAAAAAGCCGCTGCAAGGCAGCGGCTCGGGTGCAGGGTGCGGATTACCGCTCCAGGTACTGCAGCTTGTCTTTCACGCCGTCCCAGTCTTCGGCATCGGCCAGCGCATCCTTCTTCTCGGTGATGTTCGGCCAGACTTCGGCGAGGTCGGCGTTCAACTCGATGAATTCCTGCTGATCTTCCGGTACCTCGTCCTCGGAGAAGATCGCCTGTGCCGGGCACTCCGGTTCGCACAGCGCACAGTCGATGCACTCGTCCGGATGGATAACCAGGAAGTTGGGGCCTTCGTAGAAGCAGTCGACCGGGCAGACTTCCACGCAGTCGGTGTATTTGCACTTGATGCAGTTGTCGGTGACGACGAAGGTCATGGTCGGTTCTCTCCTCGGGCGATGGCCTCAGCCCCTTCTGCGAGGGGCTTGCAGGCGTAGATAGTTGAGTGCCTGGCTAGGGCAAGTTCACAAAATGGCGGCGATTCTAACAGCTTGCATCGGGCTGCGTTAGAACCGCGTCTTCCATGCATATAACAGTTCGAGTGCCTGGCGTGGCGTCAGGTCGTCCGGGCTGACCCGTGCCAGCTCGTCCAGCAGCGGGTGGGGCAGGCTGGCGAACAGGTCGCTTTGCAACGGAGCCTGGCCGCTGGCTGCGACATTTTGTGGCAGCTCGTGGGGCAGGCTGGTGGTTTCCAGGCGTGTCAGATGCTCGCGGGCGCGGGCGATGACCGCCGGCGGCACGCCGGCTAGCTGCGCCACGGCCAGGCCATAGCTCTGGCTGGCGGGCCCTGGCAGGACATGGTGCAGGAAGACGATGCGTTCCTTGTGCTCGGTGGCGGAAAGATGCACGTTGGCTACGCCGGGCTGGCTTTCCGGGAGTACCGTCAGCTCGAAGTAGTGGGTGGCGAACAGCGTCCAGGCGCGCAGTTTGGCTAACTGCTCGGCAGCGGCCCAGGCCAGCGACAAGCCGTCGAAGGTGCTGGTGCCGCGGCCGACCTCGTCCATCAGCACAAGGCTGCGTGCGCTGGCGTTGTGCAGGATGTTGGCGGTTTCGCTCATTTCCACCATGAAAGTCGAGCGGCCACCAGCCAGGTCGTCGGAGGAGCCGATGCGGGTGAAGATGCGGTCGACCAGTGACAGCTCGCAGGCGGCTGCCGGGACATAGCTGCCGATGTGCGCGAGCAGCACGATCAGCGCAGTCTGGCGCATATAGGTGGACTTACCGCCCATGTTCGGCCCGGTGATGATCAGCATGCGCGTGTCATCGTCCAGGCGTACGTCGTTGGCCACGAAGGGGCTGCTGAGCACCTGCTCGACCACCGGATGGCGACCCTGCTCGATCTGCAGGCAGGGCTGCTCGGTAAAACGCGGGCAGTTGAAGTCCAGGGTCAGTGCACGCTCGGCCAGGTTGCTCAGTACGTCCAGTTCGGCGAGCGCCGCGGCGGTTTCCTGCAGCGGTGCCAGTTCGCCGATCAGCTGCTCCAGCAGGGCTTCGTAGAGCTGCTTTTCGCGGGCCAGCGCGCGGCTTTTCGCCGACAGCGCCTTGTCCTCGAAGGTTTTCAGTTCCGGGGTGATGAAGCGCTCGGCACCTTTCAGGGTTTGCCGGCGAATGTAGTCGGCAGGCGCCGACTCGGCCTGCTTGCTGGGCAGTTCGATGAAATAGCCGTGTACGCGGTTGTAGCCCACCTTGAGGTTGGCCAGGCCGGTGCGGGCTTTCTCGCGGGCCTCCAGGTCCATCAGGTACTGGCCGGCGTTTTCGCTGATCGATTGCAACTCGTCCAGTTCGGCGTCGTAGCCGGTCTTCAGCACGCCGCCGTCACGGATCACCGCCGGCGGGTTGTCGATGATGGCGCGCTGCAGCAGATCCGCCAGCTCCGGGTAGGTGCGGATGTTCACGGCCAGTTCGGCGAGGTGCGGGGTGTCCAGCCCGGCCATGGCGTCCTGCAGGCGCGGCAGGGCTGCCAGCGCGTCGCGCAGGCGTGCCAGGTCGCGTGGCCGGGCATTGCGCAGGCCGATGCGCGCGAGGATGCGCTCCAGGTCGCCGATGTCCTTGAGCTGCGGCTGCAGGCTTTCAAAACGGTAGGCATCGAGCAGGCAGGCGATGGCCTGCTGGCGGCGCTCCAGCAGTGCGCGGTCACGCAGCGGGCGATGCAGCCAGCGGGTCAGCAGGCGCGAGCCCATGGCCGTCTGGCTGCGATCGATGACCGACTGCAGGGTGTTGTCGCGCCCGCCCGCCAGGTTGATGTCCAGCTCCAGGTTACGCCGGGTAGCAGCATCGAGAATGACCGTGTCGTCCAGGCGCTCATGGCGCAGGCTGCGGATATGCGGCAGGGCGGTGCGCTGGGTTTCCTTGGCATAGGCCAGCAGGCAGCCTGCCGCACCAATCGCCAGGGTCAGTTCTTCACAGCCAAAGCCCTTCAGGTCCTGCACGGCAAACTGCTGGCGCAGGCTCTTGTGCGCGCTGTCCAGCTCGAAGTCCCAGGGCGCACGGCGCCGGCTGCCACGGCGCTTTTCCAGCGGCAGGCCGGCCGGCCAGTCGTCGGGGAACAGCAGTTCGGCAGGGTTGAGGCGTTCGATCTCCGCCAGCAGGTGTTCCCAGCCGCGCAATTCCTGCACGCTGAAGCGGCCGCTGGTGATGTCCAGCATGGCCAGGCCGAACAGCCGCTCATCGCCCAGCACGGCGCCGACCAGGTTGTCGCGGCGCTCATCGAGCAGCGCTTCGTCGCTGACCGTGCCGGGGGTGATGATGCGTACCACCTGGCGCTCCACCGGGCCCTTGCTGGTGGCCGGGTCGCCGATTTGCTCGCAGATCACCACCGACTCGCCCAGCTTGACCAGGCGTGCCAGGTAGCCTTCGGCCGAGTGGAAGGGGATGCCGGCCATCGGGATGGCCTGGCCGGCGGATTGCCCGCGAGCCGTCAGGGTGATGTCGAGCAAGGCCGCAGCACGCTTGGCGTCTTCGTAGAACAGCTCGTAGAAGTCGCCCATGCGGTAGAACATCAATTGCTCGGGATACTGGCTTTTGAGTTTCCAGTATTGCTGCATCATCGGCGTGTGTGCAGAGAGATCGGTCATGCGTGAATCCGGCTGAAGCGGGAAAAGCCGCTAGTGTAGGGTATCCACCGAAGTGGATTCACCCTGGAGTGCATATGGATCATTTAACCGAACTGGCCGAGCGGCTGGGAGAGGCGCTGCTGGCGCAAGGTGAGCAGGTCAGTTGTGCCGAATCCTGTACCGGCGGCGGCATTGCCGAGGCCATCACCCGCGTGGCAGGTAGCTCGGCCTGGTTCGAAGCGGGTTTCGTCACCTATTCCAACCGCCAGAAAACTGCACAGTTGAGCGTGCCGGAAGTGCTGTTTGCCGAGCATGGTGCGGTCAGCCAGGGGGTGGTCGAGGCCATGGTGCGTGGTGCCCAACAGCGCAGTGGGGCGCGCTATGCGGTGGCGGTCAGTGGTATCGCCGGTCCGGGCGGTGGCTCACCGGACAAGCCGGTGGGCACGGTATGGCTGGCCTGGGCTGATGGCGCGCGCTGCGAGGCGCGTTGCTACTGCTTCAGTGGCGAGCGCCAGGCGGTGCGTCAGCAAAGCGTACAGAAGGCCTTGCAGGGGTTGCTGGCGCTGCTGGCCGGAGAAAATCTGCCGTAGGGGTAGGCGAGTGCCTTGCCTTGTGGAATACTACTGGCTACATATACAGTTGTTTGCCGGCATTGCCCCGGCCCTGATGAATGAGGATGGCTATGGACGACAATAAAAAACGCGCACTGGCGGCGGCCCTCGGCCAGATCGAGAAGCAGTTTGGCAAGGGCGCGGTGATGCGCATGGGAGACCATGAGCGTCAGGCCATTCCGGCCATTTCCACCGGCTCGCTGGGTCTGGATATCGCACTGGGTATTGGTGGTTTGCCCAAGGGGCGTATTGTCGAAATCTACGGTCCGGAATCGTCGGGTAAGACGACCCTGACTCTCTCGGTCATTGCCGAGGCGCAGAAGCTCGGGGCAACCTGTGCCTTCGTCGATGCTGAGCACGCGCTTGACCCGGATTATGCCGGCAAGCTGGGGGTTAACGTCGACGACCTGCTGGTTTCGCAGCCAGACACCGGCGAGCAGGCGCTGGAAATCACCGACATGCTGGTGCGTTCCAATGCGGTGGACGTGATCATCGTCGACTCGGTGGCGGCCTTGGTACCCAAGGCGGAGATCGAAGGTGAGATGGGTGACTCGCATGTGGGCCTGCAGGCGCGCCTGATGAGCCAGGCACTGCGCAAGATCACCGGCAATATCAAGAATGCCAACTGCCTGGTGATCTTCATCAACCAGATCCGCATGAAGATCGGCGTGATGTTCGGTAGCCCGGAAACCACGACCGGGGGGAATGCCCTGAAGTTCTACGCCTCGGTACGCCTGGACATTCGCCGGATTGGCGCGGTCAAGGAAGGTGATGAAGTGGTGGGTAGCGAAACCCGCGTGAAAGTGGTGAAGAACAAGGTCGCGCCGCCCTTCCGTCAGGCGGAATTCCAGATCCTTTACGGCAAGGGCATCTACCGCAGTGGTGAGGTCATCGACCTGGGCGTGCAGCAGGGTCTGCTGGAAAAATCCGGTGCCTGGTACAGCTACCAGGGCAGCAAGATCGGCCAGGGCAAGGCCAATGCCGCCAAGTACCTGGAGGACAACCCGGAGGTGGCCAAGACCATCGAGCAACAGATCCGCGAGAAACTGCTGGTCAGTGGCGCGGCCCAGAAAGGTGCGGTCGATCAGGATGAACTGGTCGAGCTGGACAGCTGATGAGCACCCCGCTCGATAGCCCCGCCGCGGTGCGGCGGGCGGCCATGGATCTGCTCGCGCAACGCGAGCATGGCTATGTCGAGCTGAGTCGCAAGCTGCTCAGGCGCGGTGCAGCGCCCGAGTTGATCGAACAGGCCGTGCAGCGCTTGGCTGAAGAAGGCTTACTGAACGAAGGGCGTTACCTGGAAAGCTTCATTGCCAGTCGTGCCCGAGCAGGCCATGGAGCGTTGCGTATTCGTGAGGAGTTGGCGCAGCGCGGCCTGCCGCGTGAGGCCATCGCTGCGGCGCTGCAGGCGGCTGAAGTGGATTGGCAGGCGTTGTTGCACGGGCTTTGGCAAAAGCGCTTCGGACAGTGGCCTGCGGATGCCCGGGAGCGTGCCAAACAGGCACGCTTCCTGGCTTATCGGGGGTACTCGGCCGAGCAGATCAATCGCCTGTGGCGGGGCGCCCGCGGCACAGACGACTGAAACAGCCAGCCAGCGCTATGGCCATGCCGGCAGCCCGGCTACAATCGCGCCCCCGTTGTTATGTGAGACATATCGTGCAGATAGCCCTGGCACCCATGGAAGGTCTGGTTGACGACATCCTGCGCGAACTGCTGACCGGCGTGGGTGGTATTGACTGGTGTGTCAGCGAATTTGTGCGGGTCAACGATCGTCTATTGCCGGCAGCCAGTTTTCACAAACTGGCACCTGAGCTGGCGCAAGGTTCGCGCACGGCGGCGGGGACGCCTATGCGCCTGCAGTTGCTCGGTTCTGATCCACAGTGTCTGGCCGAGAACGCTGCATTGGCGGTGGAGCTGGGCGCTCCGGTGATTGACCTCAACTTTGGCTGCCCGGCCAAGACCGTGAACCGCTCGCGTGGTGGTGCGGTGCTGCTCAAGGAGCCGGAGTTGCTGTTTCGTATTGCTGAAACCGTGCGCCGCGCCTTGCCTGCTGCGGTGCCCCTGACCGCCAAGATGCGTCTGGGCTACGACAGTCCGGAGGGTGCATTGGACTGTGCTCGGGCGCTGGCAGCCGGTGGGGCAGGACAACTGGTGGTACACGCGCGTACCAAGGTCGATGGCTACAAGCCGCCGGCCCACTGGGAGTGGGTGGCGCGGGTCAATGAGGCGGTGCCGGTGCCGGTGCTGGCCAATGGCGAGGTGTGGTCGGTAGACGACTGGCAGCGTTGCCGGGCCATCAGTGGTGTGGACGATGTGATGCTCGGACGTGGTCTGGTCTCGCGCCCGGATCTGGCTCTGCAGATTGAGGCAGCACGACGTGGCGAAGCGTTGCCGGCCCTGCAGTGGCAAGCGTTATGGCCGCTGCTGATGCGTTTCTGGCTGCTGGCGCAGGGCAAACTCGGCCCGCGCTACGCCCCTGGGCGCATGAAGCAGTGGCTGGGCATGCTGACCCGCAACTATGTGCAGGCGCAGGCGCTGTTCGTGGCGCTGCGCGGACTGCAGGACTGTGCCGCTATCGACGCGCTGCTGATGGCCAGTACACCGCCGGCCTAACGCACCTGGCGTAGCTGGCGGGCCAGCAGGCGCTGGTATTCGCCCAGCGGCAGGGCCGGGCTGAACAGGAAGCCCTGGTAAAGATGGCAGCCCTGCTCCTGGATCATCGCCAGTTGCTCGGCGGTTTCCACGCCTTCGGCAATCAGTTCCAGGCCCAGGCTCTTGGCCATGGCGGCAATGGCACGGATGATCTCGGCATCGTTGCTGTCGTGACTGGCATTGCGCACGAATGACTGGTCGATTTTCAGTACATCCATGGGTAGACGTTTGAGGTAGGTCAGTGAGCTGTAGCCGGTGCCGAAGTCGTCCATGGCAAAGCGTACGCCGAGCTGACGCAATTGCTGCATCTTGGCAATGGTGTCGTCCAGGCTCTGGATAACGATCCCTTCGGTGATTTCCAGCTTGAGCAGGCGCGCCGGTAGTTGGCTGCGTTGCAGGCAGCGGGTGACCTTGTCGACGAAGTCGCTTTGGCGGAATTGCCTGGGGCTGATGTTGACGCTCAAACAGAAGTCGCTGCCCTGAATATGCCCGCTGGCCAGCAGGTGAGCGGTGTCTTCGCAGGCGCGCTGCAATACCCAGTCGCCGACCTCGATGATCAGCGCACACTCCTCAAGCACCTGGATGAATACGGCCGGTGATTGCATGCCCAGTAGCGGATGTTGCCAGCGCAGCAGGGCTTCGGCGCCGATGATGCGACCGCTGCGGCTATCCACCTGTGGCTAGTAGTAGAGCTCGAACTCTTCGCGAGCCAGCGCCTGGCGCAGTTCGCTTTCCAGGCGCAGTCGCTCACTGGCGGCTGCCTGCATGCTGGCGTGGAACAGTGTGACGGCATTGCGCCCGCTGTCCTTGGCACGATACAGGGCAATGTCGGCGCGTTTGAGCAGGTCAGCCGGGCAGCGGCCGTGATCGGGCAATAGGGCAATGCCGATGCTCGGGGTCACCTGCAGGCGGTGACCATCGATCAGCATGGGTTCGGCCAGCAGTGCACGCAGTTTGTCGGCGACCTGTTGGGCCTGCTCGACGGCGTGTTGATAATCGCCCTCCAGGCCGGTGAGCAGCACTACGAACTCGTCGCCGCCCAGGCGGGCCACGGTATCTTCCTGGCGTACGCAGCTCTCCAGGCGGGCCGTGAGCATTTTCAGCACCGCATCGCCGACCGGATGGCCGAGCGAGTCGTTGATGTGCTTGAAATGATCCAGATCGAGATAGAGCAGTGCGCCACGCAGATCGTGGCGAGTCAGCAGGGCGATCTGCTGGTTGAGACGATCCAGCAACAGGGTGCGATTGGGCAGGTTGGTCAGCGGGTCGTGGTAGGCCAGGTGGTGGATCTGTGCCTGTGCCTGTTTCAGCTCGCTGATGTTGCGGGCGATCATCAACAGACACTCCATGCCGTCGAGGATCAACGGCTCGACCGAGACGCTGATGGCAATGGCTTCGCCGTTGCGATTCTGCGCGGTCAGTTCAAGGTTGTGGACGTGGCCGTAATGGCTCATCTGTTCCAGCAGGAGTTCCCGCTGGCCTTCGGCCCAGACGCCCAGTTCATAAGCGGTATAACCAACGATCTGCTCGCTGCTGTAACCACTCAGTCGGCAGAAGCCTTCGTTGACTTCGATAAAACGTCCGGTGGCGCGTTCGCTCAGGCTGATTGCATCCGGTGAGGCATGGAAGGCCTTGGCAAAGCGTTCCTCACTGATGCGCAGGGCTTCCTGAGCGCGCTGAATCTCGGTGACGTCGCGGAAGGTGGAAACAATCAGTGCTTCATGCGCGGCGGATAGCAGGCGGGTCGACACCTCGCAGGTGAGCAGTTGACCGGCGCGGTGGTGGAAAGCGATCAGTTCGTTGTCGAGTCGGCCCTGGCGCTGCATCTTGGCAAACAACTGTTGGCGCTGCGCAGGGTTGGCCCAGAATTGTAGCTGCTGGGCGTTGCGGCCGACGAACTCATGGGGTTCCCAGCCAAATACCTGGGTAAAGCTCGGGTTGATTTCGATGAACAGCCCGTCCTCCATGCGCGAGACGCAGATTGGCTCGGGGCTGGACTGGAACAGTGAGGCAAACTTGGCTTCCGAGGCTTGTAGCTGGCGCTGACGCTCGATGCGTTCGCTGATATCGGCCACCACGCCGCTCATGCGCAGGGGCTGGCCGTCGGCATCCAGATAAAGCGTGGCCAGCGACTCCAGTTGGAACAGCTGGCCGTTCTCGGCTTGTACCTGATAATGCACGGCGTGCAAACGCCCTGGTTGGGCGAGGAGCTCCCGGTATTGCGCGGTGAGGCGTTGCTGATCGCGCTCTGGCAGATGACGAAACAGTTTGTGGTAGACGTCGTAGAACGGTTGTGCGGGCAGGCCATGCAGCTCCGCGGTACGCGCCGAGGCAAACAGTTGGCCACTGGGTACGTGCCATTCCCAGGTGCCCAGGCGAGCGGCTTCGAGGGCCAGTTTGAGACGCTGCTCGCTATTGCGCAGGGCTTGTTCCTGTTGGCGTTGCAGGCTGATGTCGCGCAGGCTGAGGATCAGGCAAGGCAGGCCATCGAGCGTCATGGGGCGGCCATACAGCAGGTTGACGCTGGTGCTGCCATCGCGATGGCGCAAGTTCACTTCCAGATGCTGCAAGCCCTCATTGCTCTGCAGTGCGGCCAGCATGCGCTGACGATCGACAGGGTCTATCCAGATACCCAACTCAAGGGACGTTCGGCCGAGTACTTCGACTTCGCTCCAGCCGAACTGCTCTTCAAAGGCTGGGTTGGCCGCGATGAAGCGACCGCTGCTCATTTCTGTAATCACTACGGTGTTGGGCGTGCTGCGGAAAATCTTCGCGAACTTTTCCTCGCTGTTGTGCCAGGCGGCTTCGCTAGCACGGCGCTGGCCATCTTCAATGAAGGTACAGAGCAGGTGACGCTGCCCCTCAATAGGCAGTTGGCGCAACAGCAGGAGGCCTTGCAGCAGGCTGCCATCGTGGCTGCGCAGGGTGATCTCGCGCTTGAGTACCGAGGTGGTTTCCGGATCCAGCTTGCGTACCAGGCCACGTTCTTCGGGGTTGGCCCAGAGCCCCAGTTGCAGGGTGGTACTTCCCAGTACCTGTTGTGCGTGCCAGCCGAACTGGCTGCAGAACTGTTGGTTGGCGGCGCGAATGCAGCCGTCGTCATAGCGCAGCAGGAGCATGGCCTGAGGGCTTTGCTGGAACAGCAGGTCATCGCCGAGCGTCGGGGTGAGCTGCTCTGTCGGGCTGAGTCGTTGTAATACGCCAACGATCCGCAGGGGCTCTGTAGGCAGCTGTTGGCGTTGTATCTGCAGCTGCAAGCGTTGTGTGCCGTGCAGCACTGCGTGAGACAGCTGCAGTTGCTGGCGCTGGCCATCGCTCAGTAGCTGGAGTTGCGCGGCGATGCTTTCACGCTGCGCGATCGGCAGCAGTTGCAGGTAATGCGCCAGGCTGGTGGGCCGATGCTCGGGTACGCAATCCAGCAAACTCAGCGCCGCGTCGCACAGGTGCAGGCGATCTTCGTCGACATGCCAGATCCACAGGCCCAAGCCTGCAGCCTGTAAGGCAGCTTGCAGCAGCGGGTTGTCCAACGCGGCGGATACACGGTTGGCAGACTGCGTTTCAACGACAGGAGTGGGCATCATGGGCGGCTTTTCCACGGCATTCGGACAGCGCCTTTTGTTGTTTTCTGCACCATAGTTCGCCCTGACTGCTGTGCGCAAGTGATCTCAGGGCAGATTGCCACGCTGTTGGTCGAGTAAGCGCATGAAAGCCTGTGCCGCATTGGACAATGTGCGTTCCTGGTGACGGATATAACCGAGCTGGCGGGTCAGTTGGATGCCGGGAAGTGGCAGGCGCACCACCTGGGCATCGAGCATGGTGCGCGGCAGTACGCTCCAGGCCAGGCCGATGGAAACCATCATCTTGATGGTTTCCAGGTAGTTGGTACTCATGGCGATATTGGGGCTTAACCGCTGCCCCTCGAACAGACGGCGCACGATGTGGTGGGTGAAGGTGTTGTCGCCGGGAAAAACCGCTGGATAGGCGGCAATGTCCGCCAGACTGATCTGCTGCGCACGGGCCAGTGGGTGTTCGGGGGCGGCCACGAAGTCCAGTGGATCGTCCCAGACTGCACGGGCCGCGATGGGCGGCTCGGTATGCGGCGCCAGGGTGATGACCGCCAGTTCGCTATGGCCATGCACGACCTGCTCATAGGCGACCTCCGAATCGAGGAACTGAATATCCAGGGCGACGTCGGGGTGGCTGTGGGTAAAGCGGCGTAGCAGGGCAGGTAAGCGATGCAGGCCGATGTGGTGGCTGGTGGCCAGGGTCAGTCGACCACTGACTTCCCCGGACAGGTTGGTCAGCGCGCGACGCGTGTCGTCCAGTGCGTTGAGGATCTGGTAAGCGCGCGGTAACAGGGCGCGCCCGGCCTCAGTCAGGCTTATTTCGCGGCCCAGGCGATCGAACAGCCTGACGCCCAGTTGCTGCTCCAGGCCGGCGATACGTTTGCTCACCGCTGGCTGGGTCAGGTGCAGGCGTTCGGCTGCTACGGAAAAACCGCCCAGTTCGGCCACGGTGATGAAGGCATTGAGATTGGCCAGATCCATGGGATAGCTCCAGGCGGCAAGCCACCAGCGGCAGGTCGAACCGCTGGGTTTTGGCGTGCGGCTGGTGACTTGACGCTTGAAGTGTCTGGGCATTCTTGTAAGGAATGCTTGGGATAAAAAATATGAATTTGAGTTATTTGTTCCGCAATCATAGCATCTCTCCACATAAGCCAAAGGGGCATTCGCCCTGGCATATAAAGACGCTGATGAGGGATAGCTGATGGCTGGCAAAACGTTGTACGACAAGCTCTGGGAGATGCATGAGGTCAAGCGCCGCGACGACGGTTCGTCGCTGATCTACATTGACCGGCAGATTCTCCACGAAGTGACCTCGCCGCAGGCCTTCGAGGGGCTGCGTCTGGCCGGGCGCAAGCCGTGGCGCATCGACGCCAACATCGCTACCCCGGACCACAACGTGCCGACCACCCGCGCCGAGCGCCAGGGTGGCCTGGAAGCCATCGTCGATGAGGTGTCGCGCATTCAGGTGCAGACTCTCGATGAGAACTGCGATGACTTCGGCATCCTCGAATTCAAGATGAACGACAGCCGCCAGGGCATCGTCCACGTGGTCGGTCCGGAGCAGGGCGCCACCCTGCCGGGCATGACCGTGGTCTGCGGCGACTCGCACACCTCCACCCACGGCGCCTTCGGCGCGCTGGCCCATGGCATCGGTACCTCCGAGGTGGAGCATGTGCTCGCCACCCAGTGCCTGGTGGCCAAGAAGATGAAGAACATGCAGGTGCGCGTGGAGGGCAAGCTGCCCTTCGGCGTCACCGCCAAGGACATCGTGCTGGCCATCATCGGCAAGATCGGCACCGCCGGTGGTAACGGCCACGCGCTGGAGTTTGCCGGCAGCGCTATCCGTGACCTGTCCATGGAAGGCCGCATGACTATCTGCAACATGGCCATCGAGGCCGGTGCGCGCGTCGGTCTGGTGGCTGTCGATGAAAAGACTATTGCCTATGTCGAAGGCCGTCCGTTCGCGCCGAAGGGTGCTGACTGGGCCAAGGCCGTCGAGCAGTGGAAGGGCCTGGTGTCCGACGCCGATGCGCAGTTCGACACCGTGGTCGAGCTGAAGGCAGAAGACATCAAGCCGCAGGTGTCCTGGGGCACCTCGCCGGAGATGGTTCTGGCGGTGGATGAGAAGGTGCCGGACCCGGCAGCCGAGGCCGACCCGGTCAAGCGCGACTCCATCGTCCGCGCGCTCAAGTACATGGGCCTGACCGCCAACCAGCCGATCACCACGATCAAGCTGGACCGCGTGTTTATCGGCTCCTGCACCAACTCGCGTATTGAAGACCTGCGCGCCGCCGCCGAGGTGGCCAAGGGCCGCAAGGTCGCCGCGACCGTCAAGCAGGCGCTGGTGGTGCCGGGCTCTGGTCTGGTCAAGGCGCAGGCCGAGGCCGAGGGGCTGGACAAGATCTTCATCGAAGCCGGTTTCGAATGGCGTGAGCCGGGCTGCTCCATGTGTCTGGCGATGAACCCGGACAAGCTGGGCAGCGGTGAGCACTGCGCCTCGACCTCCAACCGCAACTTCGAGGGCCGTCAGGGCGCCGGTGGCCGTACTCACCTGGTCAGCCCGGCCATGGCCGCGGCCGCTGCCGTGACCGGTCACTTTATCGACGTGCGTGAACTGATCCAGGCCTGAGGAGACAGATGATGAAAGCCTTTACCCAACACACTGGTCTGGTGGCTCCGCTGGATCGTGCCAACGTCGACACCGACCAGATCATTCCCAAGCAATTTCTGAAGTCCATCAAGCGCACCGGCTTCGGCCCGAACCTGTTCGACGAGTGGCGCTACCTGGATGTCGGCCAGCCGAACCAGGATTGCTCGAACCGTCCGCTGAACAAGGACTTCGTGCTGAACTTCCCGCGCTACCAGGGTGCCAGCGTGCTGCTGGCGCGCGAGAACTTCGGCTGCGGGTCGAGCCGCGAGCACGCGCCCTGGGCGCTGGACGAGTACGGCTTCCGCACCGTGATCGCGCCGAGCTTTGCCGACATCTTCTTCAACAACAGCTTCAAGAACGGCCTGCTGCCGATCATCCTCAAGGATGAAGAGGTCGATGCGCTGTTCCAGCAGGCCGAGGCCACCGAGGGTTACCAGCTGACCGTGGACCTGGCGGCGCAGACCGTGACCCGTCCGGATGGCGTGCAGTACAGTTTCGAGATCGATGCCTTCCGCAAGCACTGCCTGCTCAATGGTCTGGACGACATCGGCCTGACCCTGCAGGACGCGGAAGCGATCAAGGCCTTCGAGGCCAAACACCAGCAGAGCAGCCCCTGGCTGTTCGGCGCGATCAAGTAATTAAGGATTGAACATGAGCAAGCAGATTCTGGTTCTTCCGGGCGACGGTATCGGCCCGGAAATCATGGCCGAGGCGGTCAAGGTGCTGAACCTGGCCAATGAGAAATACAACCTCGGTTTCGAGCTGAGCTTCGATGACCTGGGCGGTGCGGCCATCGACCGTTATGGCGTGCCGCTGGCCGACGAGACCCTGGAGCGCGCCCGCGCCGCCGACGCCGTGCTGCTCGGCGCTGTGGGTGGGCCGAAGTGGGACACCATTGATCCGGCCATCCGCCCGGAGCGTGGCCTGCTGAAGATCCGCTCGCAGCTGGGCCTGTTCGGCAATCTGCGTCCGGCCATTCTCTATCCGCAACTGGCCGAGGCCTCCAGCCTCAAGCCGGAAGTGGTCGCCGGCCTGGACATCCTTATCGTGCGTGAGCTGACCGGCGGCATCTACTTCGGCCAGCCGCGCGAGAGCAAGGTGCTGGAAAACGGCGAGCGCATGGCTTACGACACGCTGCCGTACAGCGAGAGCGAAATCCGCCGCATCGCCAAGGTCGGCTTCGACATGGCCATGGTGCGCAACAAGAAGCTCTGCTCGGTGGACAAGGCCAACGTGCTGGCCTCCAGCCAGCTGTGGCGTGCCGTGGTCGAGGAAGTGGCCAAGGATTACCCAGACGTCGAATTGAGCCACATGTACGTCGACAACGCTGCGATGCAGCTGGTGCGCGCGCCGAAGCAGTTCGACGTGATGGTCACCGACAACATGTTCGGCGACATCCTCTCCGATGAAGCTTCGATGCTCACCGGTTCCATCGGCATGCTGCCCTCGGCCTCCCTGGATGCCAACAACAAGGGCATGTACGAGCCGTGCCACGGCTCGGCGCCGGACATCGCCGGCCAGGGCATTGCCAACCCGCTGGCGACCATCCTCTCGGTGTCGATGATGCTGCGTTACAGCTTTGGCCAGGTCAAAGCCGCCGATGCCATCGAGCAGGCCGTCAGCCTCGTACTGGATCAGGGGCTGCGTACCGGCGACATCTGGTCGCAAGGCAAGACCAAGGTAGGCACTGCCGCCATGGGCGATGCGGTGGTAGAAGCGCTGCGTAGTCTGTAATCTTCCAGTCCCGCCGGGGTGGTTCCGGCGGGCTGCTTATATAGGTGTAGTCGTTATGAAACGTGTAGGTCTGATCGGTTGGCGTGGCATGGTCGGTTCCGTGCTCATGCAGCGCATGCTGGAAGAGCGGGACTTCGACCTGATCGAGCCGGTGTTCTTCACTACCTCCAATGTCGGTGGCCAGGGCCCTGCCATTGGTAAGGGCATTGCCCCGCTGAAGGATGCCTACAGCATTGATGAGCTGAAGAGCCTCGATGTGATCCTGACCTGCCAGGGTGGCGACTACACCAGTGAGGTCTTCCCCAAGCTGCGCGAAGCCGGCTGGACTGGCTACTGGATCGATGCGGCGTCCAGCCTGCGTATGGCCGATGATGCGGTTATTGTGCTGGATCCGGTCAACCGCAAGGTGATTGATCAGCAGCTGGATGCGGGTACCAAGAACTACATCGGCGGCAACTGCACCGTCAGCCTGATGCTGATGGCGCTGGGGGGGCTGTACGAAGCCGGTCTGGTCGAGTGGATGAGCGCCATGACCTACCAGGCAGCCTCCGGCGCGGGTGCGCAGAACATGCGCGAGCTGATCAAGCAAATGGGTGCCATTCATGGCGCTGTGGCTGACGATCTGGCTAATCCGGCCAGCGCCATCCTCGATATCGATCGCAAGGTGGCTGAAGCCATGCGTGGCGAAGGCTTCCCGGTGGACAACTTCGGCGTGCCGCTGGCCGGTAGCCTGATCCCCTACATCGACAAGGAGTTGCCCAACGGGCAGAGCCGCGAGGAGTGGAAAGGCCAGGCCGAGACCAACAAGATTCTGGGTCGCAACAAGAATCCTATCCCCGTGGATGGCCTGTGTGTGCGTGTGGGCGCGATGCGTTGCCACAGCCAGGCATTGACCATCAAGCTGAACAAGGATGTGCCGATGGCTGACATCGAGCAACTGATCAGTCAGCACAATCCCTGGGTCAAGCTGGTGCCCAACCAGCGCGAGGCTAGTATGCGCGAGCTGGGGCCGACCGCCGTGACTGGCACCCTCACTGTGCCGGTGGGGCGTCTGCGCAAGCTCAACATGGGCTCGCAGTACCTCGGTGCCTTTACTGTGGGTGACCAACTGCTGTGGGGAGCGGCCGAGCCGTTGCGGCGCATGCTGCGCATCCTGCTGGAACGTTGAGTGTGCCTTGAGTACTTAGACTGCTGAATACGCCCCGGTTTTCCGGGGCGTGTTTTTTGTGCGCTGCGTCAATACTGGGGCTGGACGATAGACGCAGATTGCCGGCAGCATGTGTGCCGGCGCAAAGTGTGCGGTGTTTCCGGTTATCCGGTAAAAGGCATGGGCCCTGCGCCTGTGCAGTTTGTCGAATTATTGATAAAACACTATCTGTCAAAGATACTTACCGGAAAATTTGAAGATTCTTTCTAGCTTGACAATACTGGCTTGGTGGCCAGCTGGCGGGGATACGCCCTTGCAGGGCGCGTAGGCAGCAGCATCAAGACCCCTCTCGCTTGACGAGAATAAAAGATAAAACAAGGGATTACGCTATGATTCGGGTTCGCAAACTGGCATTGGCAATTGCGGCTGCTTCGGCGCTGAGTTCAGGTATGGCCAATGCGCTGGGGTTGGGCGAAGTGACCTTGAAGTCTGCTCTCAACCAGCCTCTGGTCGCCGAGATCGAATTGCTGGATACACGCGATCTGTCCGCCAGCGAGTTGATTTCCAACCTGGCATCTCCCGAAGAGTTCAGCAAGGCCGGAGTTGATCGACAATTTTTCCTCACCGGCCTGAAGTTCACTCCCGTGGTCAAGCCGAACGGCAAGAGTGTCATCCAGGTCACCTCGAACAAGCCGGTACGCGAGCCTTATTTGAATTTCCTGGTGGAAGTGCTCTGGCCAAACGGTCGGTTGCTGCGTGAGTACACACTGCTGCTCGATCCGCCCTTGTATAACCCGCAACCGATCGCTGCGCCCTTGCAGGCTCCGGTTGCTGCCCCCGTGGCTGCCGCCCCGCGCAGTGCTGGGCAGGCGCGTGTACCCGCCGCGGCTCCGCGCAGTGCGGCACCTGCCAGAAGCGCACCCGCTGCTGCGCCTGGCGAATATCGCACCCAGCCCAACGACACCCTGTGGGAAATTGCTTCGCGTCACCGTCAGGGCGGTAGTGTGCATCAGGCCATGCTGGCCATTCTTGAGCTGAATCCCGATGCTTTCGTAGGCGGTAACATCAACCGCATGAAACGTGGCCAGGTACTACGCATGCCCTCGGCAGACCAGGTTGCCAGCCGTACCCAGGGGCAGGCGGTGGCTCAGGTTGCCGAACAGAATGCTGCCTGGCGTGATGGGCGCAGCGCACCGGCACAGCGCCAGCTGGATGCCACGCCGCGTAGCGTAGCGGACGCGGCTCCCAGCCAGTCGGCAAGCAAGGACAATCTGCGTCTGGTATCCGCTGACAGTGGTAAAGCCGTTGCGGGTAGCGACAAGGGCGCTGCCGATGCCAAGGCCCTGCGAGACAAACTCGCGGTGACCCAGGAAAGCCTGGATTCAACGCGCCGTGAAAATCAGGAGCTGACGGGTCGCCTGGGCGACCTGCAGAGCCAGCTCGACAAGTTGCAGAAGCTGGTGGCGCTGAAGGATGAGCAACTGGCCAAGCTGCAAGCTGATCTGGCCAAGCAGCCGGCTGCTACGCCATCCTCCGCACCGGCAGCGGTTACTCAGCCCGCTGTAGAGAAGGCCGCTGCGCCGGTTGCTCCCGCCGCTCCGGTTGAGGCCGCTCCCGCCGCGCCGGCCGAGCCTGATTTCAATTACACCGAGAAGCCCGCCGAGCAGGCTCCGGCTGCCGAGGTTGTGCGCCCTGTCGAAGTCGTTAAGCCCGCTACTCCGGTGCAGCCGGCTGCACCGGCCAAGCCAGTGACTCCGCCTCCGGCACCGGTTGCAGAGCAAAGCTGGCTGGACGAGCTGTTGGCCAACCAGATGTTGCTGGGTGCAGCTGGCGGTGGCGCACTGTTGCTGCTGTTGCTCGGCCTGATGGCAGTGTCGCGCCGTAATGCGCAGAAGGAAGCTGAACTGCAGAGCCAGCTGGAGCAGGATGCACACAGCAGCAGTCTGGAAAACGATCTGGACATGCCGGAAAGCAGCTTTGCCGATGCCTTCGATCAGGGCGTGCCGGAAACTGATACTGACAAGCAGTTCGAAGAAGCGCCGCTTACTCCGCAAACTGCTGATGCGTTGGGCGAAGCGGAGATCTACATCGCTTACGGTCGCTTCCCCCAGGCGGCTGAACTGCTGCACAACGCCATCAATCAGGAGCCCCAGCGCAGCGATCTGCGTCTGAAGCTGATGGAGGTCCAGGCCGAGCTGGGTGACCGTGAGGGTTTTGCCCGTCAGCATGGCGAGCTGGAAGAAATTGGTGGCGTGCAGCGCGAACTGGAACAGCTGCGTAACAAGTACCCCGCTATGGCGGTTGGCTTGGCTGCGGTGGCAGCGGCGAGTGCTGCCAGTCTCGACGCCGGGCTGGATGATTTGCTGCTTGATGAACCGGCCGCGCAGCCGGCGGCTGACGACCTTGACGATGCCTTCGACATCAGCCTTGATGAGCTTGAAGCTGATCTTGAAGCCGATATTCAGGCGGCGGCGAAACCTGCTGACGAGCCAGTCGATGCGCTGTCGCTGGATGATTTGGCCTTTGACGACCTGCAGCTTGACCAGCCGCAGAGCGCTCCCTCGGCAGACATTCCGGAGCTGAGCAACAGTGAGCTGGACTTTGCCCTGGCCCTTGACGAGCAGCCCAGTAGTGTTGCCGACAGTGCTTTGGATGAGTTCAGCCTGGAGCTTGATGCGCCTGCTGCCGCCCAGGCTGAAACGCCAGTGCTGGATGAGGATGATTTCCTGCTGACCCTGGAAGACGAGTTGTCGGTCTCCGCTGCCCCGCTGGAGGAGGCCCCCGCTGCGCTGCCTGCGGCTGGTGATGATGAGCTGGCTGGCCTCGATTTGCCGGCTGATTTCGACCTGTCCATGGAGGACGACATGCAGCCGGAAGCCGCAGTGGCCGATTTTGCCAGCCAGCTGGATCAGGTCAGTGCCGAACTGGGTGAGCTTAGCGATAGCCTGGAGGCTCAGGAACCGGTAGCCGAGTCACTGCCCAGTACCCCGGGGCTGGATGACGACGAGTTCGACTTCCTCTCCGGTACCGACGAAACAGCCACCAAGCTGGATCTGGCCCGTGCCTACATCGACATGGGTGATGCTGAAGGCGCCCGTGACATCCTCGAAGAAGTGGTCCAGGAAGGTTCCGAAGCTCAACAGCAGGAAGCACGCGAGCTGATTGCCAGCCTGACCTGAGTTCGATGCCTTTTCATGACTGATGCAGTAACCACCACGGCCGCCGAATGGGCGGCCGTTGGCTTTTCCAGAATTGCCCTGGGTATTGAGTACCGGGGTAGTCGTTATCATGGTTTTCAACGGCAGAATGCCGGCGTGCCCAGTGTGCAGGCCTGCCTCGAGCAGGCTCTGTCGAGGGTCGCGGGGGGCGAGGTACTGACGATCAATTGTGCCGGTCGTACCGATGCCGGCGTGCATGCCAGTGGCCAGGTGGTGCATTTCGATACGCAAGTCGAGCGTCCGCTGCATGCCTGGATCATGGGCGCCAATATGTATCTGCCCAAGGATATCAGCGTGACCTGGGCACAGGTCATGCCGCGCCACTTCCATGCGCGTTTCAGCGCTGTGGCGCGGCGCTATCGCTATGTGATCTATAACGATCCGGTGCGCCCAGCGCACATGGCCGAAGAGGTCACCTGGAATCACCGGCCGCTGGATGCCCAGCGCATGCAGGAGGCGGCCCAGGCGCTCTTGGGTACTCATGATTTCAGTGCATTCCGGGCGGGACAGTGCCAGGCCAAGTCCCCCGTCAAGACCATCCATCACTTTCAGGTTTTGCAACAGGGACGCTTTATTGTGTTGGATGTGCGAGCCAATGCCTTCCTCCACCACATGGTGCGTAATATGGCTGGGGTGCTGATGACTATTGGCGCCGGGGAGCGTCCAGTAGTCTGGGTCGAAGAGGTGCTGGCCAGTCGCAACAGGCGCGATGCTGGAGTGACTGCGCACCCCTACGGCTTGTACCTGGTGAACGTGGAGTATCCCGAGGAGTTCGCCCTGCCTGAGCGTTACCTGGGGCCACATTTTCTCTCGGGACTGCAGGATGTGCACAGGCGCTGAGGCGTTTGAGCAAGAGGCGGCGTGTGCGCCGGATATCAAGTGGCTCGCTGATGAGTAGCCAGGAGCATGGAATATGGCGCGTGTGCGCAGCAAGATCTGCGGGATTACCCGTGTGGAGGATGCCCTGGCTGCGGTAGCCGCCGGAGCGGATGCCATTGGCCTGGTGTTCTATCCGCCCAGCCCGCGTGCGGTCAGCATCCAGCAAGCCGCCGCGATTCTTGCGGCCTTGCCGCCTTTCGTAAGCAGTGTGGGTTTGTTTGTCGACATGCCACGGAAAAACCTGCAGAGCCTGCTTGATCAACTGCCGCTGGACTTGCTGCAGTTTCATGGTGACGAGGCTGCCGACGACTGTCGTGGCTATGCGCGCCCGTATATCAAGGCACTGCGCATGCGTCCGGGCATCGACCTGCAGGCTGAGATGGCAGAGTACGCCGATGCGCGAGGTATTCTGCTGGATACCTATGTCGAAGGTGTGCCGGGAGGCACCGGGGCGGCCTTTGACTGGAAGCAGGTACCGCAGGAGGGTGGTTTGCCGATCATTTTGGCGGGCGGGCTGCATCCTGATAATGTCGCGCAGGCCATTGCCTGTGCCCGACCCTATGCGGTGGATGTGAGTGGCGGCGTCGAGCTGGCCAAGGGCATCAAAGACCCCATGCGGATGGCGGCCTTCGTGCAGGCCGTGCGCGGTGCCTGATTGCCCAGCCAGGTGTGACGATGCGTACCAGGCAACCGTCCATAGCCTGACATTGCACTGCATAGTGCGTGATTGCCGTCGCCCCTGGCGGCCTGACAAGAATTTGGCTTCTGAAGGAGTTGAGCAAGCATGAGCAACTGGCTGGTAGACAAGCTGATCCCGTCGATCATGCGTTCGGAGGTAAAGAAAAGCTCGGTCCCTGAAGGCCTCTGGCACAAGTGTCCCTCCTGTGATGCCGTGCTGTACAAGCCGGAGCTGGAGAAAACCCTGGATGTCTGCCCTAAGTGTCAGCACCACATGCGTATCGGTGCACGGGCGCGTCTGGACATGTTTCTTGACGAAAGTGGACGCGAGGAAATCGCTGCCGAGCTGGAACCGGTGGATCGTCTGAAGTTTCGTGACAGCAAGAAGTACAAGGATCGCTTGCTGGCTGCGCAGAAAGATACCGGTGAGAAGGACGCCCTGGTGGCCATGCGCGGGGCCTTGCATGGCTTGCCGGTAGTGGCTTGTGCCTTTGAATTCAGCTTCATGGGCGGTTCCATGGGCGCGGTGGTCGGCGAGCGCTTTGTGCGTGCCGCCAATGTTGCCCTGCAGCAGCGCATCCCGCTGATCTGTTTTTCTGCTTCGGGGGGCGCGCGTATGCAGGAGGCCCTGCTCTCGCTGATGCAGATGGCCAAAACGTCGGCAGTGCTGGCGCGCCTGCGCGAAGAAGGCGTGCCGTTCATCTCGGTGCTGACCGATCCGGTCTATGGCGGCGTGTCGGCCAGCCTGGCCATGCTCGGTGATGTCATCGTCGCTGAGCCGCGCGCGTTGATCGGTTTTGCCGGGCCGCGTGTCATTGAGCAGACCGTGCGCGAAAAACTGCCGGAAGGTTTCCAGCGTAGCGAGTTTCTTCTGGAGCATGGGGCGATTGACATGATCATCCCGCGTGCCGAGTTGCGTGAGCGCCTGGCTCGTCTGCTGGCGCAGCTGGGCGGCCAGCCCTCGCCCTTTGCCGGGGCGGCCTGTGCATGACGGAGCGTGACCTGGCCAGCTGGTTGAGCTACTTGGAACAACTGCATCCGGTCGCTATCGACATGGGGTTGCAACGTGCCGCTGCGGTTTGGCAGCGCCTCGCTCGGGGACGTCTGGCTCCCCGGGTGATCACCGTTACCGGCACCAATGGCAAGGGCTCGACCTGTGCCTTTCTGGCCAGTCTGTTGCGCGGCCAGGGTTTGCGGGTTGCTGTGTATGCTTCGCCCCACCTGTTGCGTTACAACGAGCGGGTACAGATCAATGGCCAGCCGGTGACGGACGAGCTGCTGTGCGAAGCTTTTGCCGCTGTGGAAGCGCGGCGCGGCGATATTTCCCTGACCTATTTCGAAATGGGCACGCTGGCGGCGTTTTGGATTTTCCAACAGCAGGAACTGGATGCGCTGGTGCTGGAGGTAGGGCTGGGTGGCCGGCTGGATGCGGTCAACCTGGTGGATGCCGATCTGGCGTTGATTACCAGTATCGGTGTTGATCATGTCGAGTGGTTGGGCGACAGTCGCGAATCGGTGGCGCGTGAGAAAGCCGGCATTCTGCGCGCTGGTCATGCCGCCCTGTGCGGTGATGAGGATGTACCGCAGCCGTTGCTGGATGAGGCGCAGCGCCTGGGCTGTCCGTTGCATGTGCGCGGTCGCTCTTTTGCTCTGGCAGATCGCGACTGGCATGGGGTTGATGCCCAGGGGCATCCCCTGCAGCTGGAGGCCCTCCCCGAGCTTGATCTGCCCGTGGAGAATGCCGCGCTGGCATTGCAGGCATATGCGTTACTTGGGTTGCCCTGGGAGGCTCAACGGTTGCGCCAGTCACTGGCTGAAACCCAGCTGGCAGGGCGCTTGCAGCGTTGTCAGGTAACCGTGCGTGGCAAGCGCGTCGCGTT
Source organism: Pseudomonas fluvialis (assembly GCF_002835605.1). Lineage (NCBI taxonomy): Bacteria > Pseudomonadati > Pseudomonadota > Gammaproteobacteria > Pseudomonadales > Pseudomonadaceae > Pseudomonas > Pseudomonas fluvialis. Next base: position 54,466 of record NZ_PIYS01000009.1, read on the forward strand.
ATTGCTGGATGTCGGGCATAACCCGCACGCCGCACACTACTTGGCGCAGCGACTACGGCAGCGTCCGCGTCGTCGCCTTGCGGTGTTCGGCTTACTGGCCGATAAGGATTTACCTGGCGTCCTGCAGCCGCTGCTCGAGCTCTGTCAGGACTGGTGCGTGGCGCCCCTTGATAGCCCGCGGAGCCGAACGGCCGCAGAGTTGGCTGACTATCTTCGCGAAGCCGGGGTTTCGGTGCGGCAGGCAGATTCCGTATGCTCGGCGCTTGATATTCAATGTGCCCAGGCACAGGAAGGCGACGAGGTGTTGGTGTTCGGTTCGTTTTTCTGTGTGGCCGAGGCGCTGACCTGGCTGCAGACGCAAGGGGAAGGATGATGGCTTTGCTCGATCGGGGATTGCGGCAACGTATTGTCGGGGCGCTGGTGCTGTTGGCGCTGGCCGTGGTGTTCCTGCCCATGCTGTTTTCCCGTCCGGATGAGGCGCGTGATGTGCAGGTTGTAGCGCCGGCCATGCCGGAGCCAGCGGACAGCCTCATTGTGACCCCGGAACCGGTCGAGCCGCTCGACATTCCGCCGTTGCAGGCCATGCCCGAGCACGCTGCCGAGCCTGTCGTGCCGGTAGTCGAGCAGGAGCCGCCCGTGGTCGCTGAGGTTCCGTCGAGTCAGGCTCCCCTGGCTAGCGGTACGCCTGTGGCGGGGCTGGATGAGGCAGGCCTGCCGCGTAGCTGGTCGGTGCAGTTGGCCAGTCTGGCCAGCCGCGAAGGCGCCGAGGCCTTGCAGCAGAAACTGCGTGCCCAGGGCTACAACGCCTATGTGCGCAGCTTCGAGGGCAAGACGCGGGTGCTGGTCGGCCCGGTCATCGAGAAGACGGAAGCGGAGCGCTTGCGTGAGCAGCTCAAGCGTCAGTTGCAGCTGGATGGCTTCATCGTACGCTTCCAGCCGGAGCGGAACTGACGCAGTGCGCTGTTAAGCGGGGGAGTGGCTCTGCTAAAATCCCGCACCTCTTGTGCATGCGGACATTGCCGTGACATTCACCTGGGTCGATTGGGCGATCATCGCCATCATTCTGGTTTCCAGCCTGATCAGCCTGCGTCGAGGGTTCGTCAAGGAAGCCCTGTCGCTGCTGACCTGGGTGATCGCCGGTGCGGTGGCCTGGTTGTTCGGTGGCGCTCTGGCGCATCATCTGCAGGACTACATCAGTACGCCTTCGGCGCGGGTGATCAGTGCCTGCGTAATACTTTTCGTGGTGACCCTGCTGGTTGGGGCGCTGGTCAACTTTCTCATCGGTGAGCTGATCCGGGTCACCGGGCTTTCGGGTACCGATCGTTTTCTGGGCATGGTGTTCGGGGCCGCTCGTGGTGGTCTGCTGGTAGTGGTACTGGTCGGTTTGCTGAGCCTGGCGCCGGTGCAGGAAGACCTGTGGTGGCATCAATCGGTGCTGTTGCCGCATTTCCTGCTGGTGGCCGACTGGTCAAAGAACCTGGTGCTGGGGCTGGGCAGCCAATGGCTGGCCAGTGGTGTCAGCGAGCCCGCCTCCTTACCTTTTTCCATGCAGCTGCCGCCCCCTTGAGGTCGGTCATGCTTAGCTCATTAGCCTGTTTCACTGAATAGAGGTTGCGTCGCATGTGTGGCATCGTCGGTATGGTCGGTAAGTCGAACGTCAATCAGGCGCTGTATGACGCGCTTACCGTGCTTCAACATCGTGGCCAGGACGCTGCCGGTATCGTGACCAGTCATGGCGGCAAGCTGTTCCTGCGCAAGGATAACGGCCTGGTGCGCGATGTCTTCCAGCAGCGCCACATGCAGCAATTGTTCGGCAATGTCGGCATCGGTCATGTGCGCTATCCCACCGCAGGCAGCTCCAGTTCGGCTGAGGCGCAACCGTTCTATGTCAACTCGCCCTATGGCATCACCCTGGCGCACAACGGCAACCTGACCAACGTCGAGCAGTTGACCCAGGAAATCTATGCCTCGGATCTGCGCCATGTGAACACCAACTCCGACTCGGAGGTGCTGCTCAACGTATTCGCCCACGAGTTGGCGGTACGCGGCAAGCTCAAACCGGATGAGGAGGATGTCTTTGCCGCCGTATCCGGGGTGCATCAGCGTTGCCGTGGCGGTTATGCGGTGGTGGCCATGATCACCGGCTATGGCATCGTCGGCTTCCGCGATCCCCAGGGGATTCGTCCCATCGTGTATGGCCAGCGGCATACCGATGAGGGTGTGGAGTACATGATTGCATCCGAGAGCGTTGCGCTTGATGTGCTCGGCTTCACGCTGATCCGCGATCTGGCACCCGGCGAGGCGGTCTATATCACCGAGGACGGCAAACTGCATACCCGTCAGTGTGCCCAGCAGGCACGTCTCTCGCCGTGCATTTTCGAACATGTCTATCTGGCGCGTCCGGATTCGATCATGGACGGTGTGTCGGTCTACAAGGCGCGTTTGCGCATGGGCGAAAAACTGGCCGAGAAGATTCTCCGCGAGCGTCCTGATCATGGTATCGACGTGATCATCCCGATTCCCGACACCAGCCGTACCTCGGCATTGGAGTTGGCCAACCGGCTGGGCGTGAAGTTCCGTGAGGGCTTCGTGAAAAATCGCTATATCGGACGGACCTTCATCATGCCTGGCCAGGCAGCCCGCAAGAAATCAGTGCGGCAGAAGCTCAATGCCATTGATCTGGAGTTCCGTGGCAAGAACGTCATGCTGGTGGATGACTCCATCGTGCGTGGCACGACCTGCAAGCAGATCATCCAGATGGCTCGCGAGGCCGGAGCGAAAAACGTGTTCTTCTGCTCGGCGGCACCGGCGGTGCGTTACCCGAATGTCTACGGCATCGACATGCCGAGCGCTCACGAGTTGATCGCTCATGGTCGCAGTACCGAGGAAGTGGCTGAGCTGATTGGCGCCGACTGGCTGGTCTATCAGGACCTCGATGACCTCAAGGAAGCGGTCGGTGGTGGCAAGATCAAGATCGATGAGTTCGACTGTGCAGTCTTCGACGGCCAATACGTCACGGGTGATGTCGACGAGGCTTACCTGGCGCGTATCGAGCAAGCGCGTAACGATGGCGCCAAGGTGGCCAGCCAGATGGTCAGTGCGATCATCGACCTGTACAACAACTAAGCGGCCGTTGTTTGCTGTGTGCCCGGACTGGGCCGGCGCCCCAATGAGGTAGCATCATGACGCAAGAATGGCAGGCGGGTCGCCTGGACAGCGATCTGCACGGCGTGGGTTTCGATACCCTGGCAGTGCGTGCCGGGCAGCGGCGCACCCCGGAAGGTGAGCATGGCGAGGCGCTGTTCACCAGTTCCAGCTATGTGTTTCGCAGTGCGGCCGAGGCCGCCGCGGTGTTTGCTGGTGAACAGCCAGGCAATGTCTACTCGCGCTACACCAATCCGACCGTGCGCACCTTCGAGGAGCGTATTGCGGCGCTGGAAGGGGCCGAGCAGGCGGTCGCGACGGCCTCCGGCATGGCAGCGATCCTGGCCATGGTCATGAGCCTGTGCAGTGCCGGTGACCATGTGCTGGTTTCGCGCAGCGTATTCGGTGCCACGGTCAGCCTGTTCGACAAGTACTTCAAGCGTTTTGGTGTGCAGGTCGACTACGTGCCGTTGACCGACCTGCAGGCCTGGCGTGATGCGTTGCGGAACAACACCAGGCTGCTGTTTGTCGAGTCACCTTCCAATCCGTTGGCGGAATTGGTGGACATCGCTGCGCTGGCGGAAATTGCCCATGCCGGAGGTGCCTGGCTTGCCGTCGACAACTGCTTCTGTACGCCGGTATTGCAGAAGCCCTTGGCGCTGGGAGCGGATATCGTCATTCATTCGGCGACCAAGTTCATCGATGGCCAGGGGCGTTGCCTGGGCGGTGTGGTGGCCGGGCGTGCCGAGCAGATGAAAGAGGTGGTGGGCTTCCTGCGTACCGCCGGGCCGACGCTCAGTCCGTTCAATGCCTGGGTGTTCCTCAAGGGCCTGGAAACCCTGCGTCTACGCATGCAGGCTCACTGTGCCGCGGCTCAACAGTTGGCGGAGTGGCTGGAGCAGCAGCCGCAGGTTGAGCATGTCTACTATGCCGGCCTGCCCAGTCATCCGCAGCATGCGCTGGCTTGTCGGCAGCAGACGGGCTTTGGTGCGGTGGTCAGTTTCGAGGTGCGCGGCGGCAAGGCGGCGGCCTGGCGCTGTGTGGATGCCACACGGATGATTTCCATCACGGCCAACCTGGGGGACAGCAAGACCACCATCACCCATCCGGCGTCGACTACCCACGGACGTTTATCGGCCGAGGATCGTCAGCGCGCCGGCATCAGCGATGGTTTGCTGCGGATTGCCGTAGGGCTTGAAGATATCGCGGATATCCAGGCCGATCTGGCGCGGGGACTGGCTCAGGTCTGAGTATTCTCCTGATGCAAAAGGTAGCCTAGGCTGCCTTTTGTCTATCTGGGGTTCTTGTGTTAGGGGCGCAGATCGATGGGCTGGCCTTGCTGGAACAGCCGTTCGGCGCGCTCGGGTAGTAGGTTGTGACGGCCGGCGGGCTGGTCGCCGCCGTACAGGCGAATGCTGCCGTACTTTTGTTCGGCCAGCGCGGCCAGGCCGTTGCTGTCGCGAACCACGGTGGGTCGCAGGAAGACCATCAGGTTGCGCTTGACGTGGCTTTCGCTGCTGGAGCGAAACAGTCGCCCAAGCAGCGGGATATCGCCCAGCAGAGGTACCTTGGAGTCAGACTGAGTGACATCGTCCTGAAGCAGGCCGCCGAGCACGACGATCTGTCCGTCGCCGGCGAGGATGGTGCTTTTGATCGAGCGTTTATTGGTAACCAGGTCGACAGCCCTTGAGTTGAGCGTAGTGGTCGGTGCGATGGAGGAAATTTCCTGGTCGATCTCCAGGCGAAGAGCGCCGCCTTCGTTGATGTGCGGGGTGACCTTGAGGGTCACGCCAATATCCTTGCGCTCGATGGTGGTGAAGGGGTTGTTGGCGCCGGCGGCATCCGTGGTGTAGGAGCCGGTCTGGAAGGGCACGTTCTGTCCGACCAGAATCTCCGCCTTCTGGTTGTCCAGGGTCAGCAGGCTGGGGGTGGACAGCAGGTTGCTCTTGCTGTTGGCCGACAGTGCGGTGATGAGTGCGCCGAAGTTGTCACTGCCCACGCCGACGATGGCGCCGTCGGGCAGGTTCAGGTTGTCGGGCAGTTTGTCGTTGGCAATGGCGCCGATCACTGTGCCGACCGACAAGCCGGTATTGCTGAAGTTGACGCCACCGAGACCGCCTTTATCCCCGCGAGCGTCGATCGCCCACTGCACGCCGATGGCATCGCTGATATCACCGGAAATCTCCACGATAGCTGCCTCTACCAGCACCTGGGCGCGCGGTACATCCAGTTGCTGGACAATCCCCTCCAGCGTACTGAGCATGTCAGGTTCGGCCAGTAGGATGAGGGCGTTGAGACTCTCGTCAGCGCGAATCATCAGTTGCCGGCTCTTGCTGCTTTCGCCGCTGCTTTCCTTGAGTTGCTCGGAAAATTCGCCGAGGGTTTCCGCCAGGCTCTTGGCGTCGTTGTGGCGCAAGCGAATAACCCGCGTATTGGCTGAACGCTGGCTGGGGTTGTCGAGGCTTTGTGCCAGGCGTACCAGGCGCGCGCGGGCCTTGTCCGGGCCGAGCAGGATCAGCCGATTGCTGCGGCTGTCGGCAATGATCTGGGTGCTGCCTGAACCTTTGCTCTGGCCGCGTGGCAGAGCGTTTTCCAGGACTTTGGCAGCATCTTCGACCCAGGCGTGCTGCAGGTTGATCACGCTGTAGTCATGCTCGCCCTGATGGTCGACCTGTTCCAGCAGGCGGGCGATGCGCTCGATATTGGCGGCGCGGTCGGTAACGATCAGGGCGTTGGCCGAGGTGACCGCAGCCAGATGCCCATGCTGCGGAACCAGCGGGCGGATCAACGGGATCAGGTCGGCGACTGGAGCGTGTTGCACGACTAGCAGGCGTGTCTCCATGGCTTCCTTGCCGCGCAGCGTGCTGGCTTCGCTTTTCGCTTCGGCATTGGGCACGATGCGTGCCTGTTCGCCCTGGGCAATCACGGTATAGCCGTGGCTGGCCATGACCGAGAGGAACAGTTGATAGACCTCGCTGAGCGATAGGGACGCTTGAGAAATAACGCTGACCTGGCCTTTGACGCGCGGATCCACGACGAAGGTCTGCCCGCTGATTTGTGCAACTTGCTCAATGAAATCAGCAATTTCAGCGTTTTTCAGGTTGATGACCCAGCGCTCTGGGGTGTCTGCGTTGCTGGCCGTATTGGCTGCTGCGGGGAATGACAGACAGAGGGCGGCGGCAAGGGCAAGGGAAAGCAGGCCAGGCTTGAGCGTCATCTCAGGGGGCGTCCGTGGAGGGCTGGTTAGGGGGCGTGGAGTTGTCCAGTTGCAGCTGTTCGCGCAGGCTGTTCATGCGCTCCTGCAGGCGCGCAAGGTCGTCCGCATGCAGGTCTTGCAACGCTTGCTCGGTGTCGGGGGGGCTGTCCGGGGAAGGCTCGCTGCGTCGTTCCGCTACCGCTTGCAGTGCGTGGCCGGCAGGGCGGAAGGCCAGCGTTTCCAGGTGCCCTTGGCGTAGTAGCCGGACTTCCAGGGGGGCAATGTGCTGGAGGATCACTCCGGGAGTGATTTCATCGCCTACCCGGTAGCGACGGCTCTTGTCCTGGTGGCGAATGATGGCGCTGGAACCGGCGGGGTCGGCCTGTACGAAGCTACCTTCAAGGCGCAATTTGAGGCGGGTCGGTTGGCTCGTACTGGCGGGGTTTGGCGCATTGCCGAACAAGCGCGCCAGAAAGGTAATGTCCGGGTTGCCGGCGGCGTTGTGCAGGCGTGGCGATATGGCCTGTTTGGCTGGGCTCTGCAGTGTTTGCAGGTGCTGCTGGAGTTGCCAGGCAAAGCTGGCGCCCATGATTAGCAGGAGTGCCAGGCAGGCAAGTAGCGGCCAGCGCTGGGCAGGGGTGTCTGAGCGGGATGGTGGCACGTATTGCAACCTGTGTGACGATCTCATTGTTATTGGCTGGCTACTTACCTTCGGCGCTTGCTGGCGTCCATGACGGCAAGTGTCGTGTGTACGATCACCGCAGAAGGTCGAGGCGGATCATAACAGTCCTTGGCGGGCATACCATCCCCCGAACGCGTGAAGCTTGTCAGGGGACGCAACATGTTGTTCGCAGAGAAAAAAATTCAGGCGAGGGTTGACTTGTGGCGTGCCTCTGCGTAAATTGCGCGCCTCGCAAGGCGAAGGGTGATTAGCTCAGCCGGGAGAGCATCTGCCTTACAAGCAGAGGGTCGGCGGTTCGATCCCGTCATCACCCACCATCCTTGTGAATCGGGCGTAAGCCCGGCCGACGCGCAGCGGTAGTTCAGTCGGTTAGAATACCGGCCTGTCACGCCGGGGGTCGCGGGTTCGAGTCCCGTCCGCTGCGCCATTTTTCACACAGCGTTTTTGCGTTGTGTTCAGTGGTTTTAACTGCTGAAAAAAGAGTTTTCGGGCATCTTGCCCACCGACATGCAGCGGTAGTTCAGTCGGTTAGAATACCGGCCTGTCACGCCGGGGGTCGCGGGTTCGAGTCC